>CAYOCE010000027.1:0-17566 GCA_964402405.1 uncultured Hyphomicrobiales bacterium
TATTTAGAATATCGTGTGCTATCAGAGAGCTACATGACAAATGAGTAACGATCACTGTAAAAAAATCCAATACTTCTAGATCATGCAGATCCAGTGTGATTAAATCTGTTGCCCCAGCTGCTTTTAATAATCGTGCAAGCAATTCACAAGGCAGGGGACTATAGGGCTTAAAGCATCGATTTTGTCGCCCATATCCAAAATAAGGAATGATGGGAGTTATCTTTTCAGCTCCATGACGTTTTGCTGCATCCATCAACAAGAATAATTCCATATATCCCTCGGATCCAGGATAAAGAGGGGTGCTGAGGATGTAAACCTCTTTAGAGGCCGGATCTTCAATTAGGTCTAGCAAGATTTCCCCACTAGAAAATTTTTCAAAGTTTCTGGGGGCAATTTTTATCTTCAAAATATTTGCTAATTCTTGGCCTAGATCCTCTGACCCCTGACATACACTTAAATATATTTTATCTTTAGAGGCTGACATATTTTGCTGCTCCGAAACATAAGGCCATAAATCCTAATACATATAGAGTGGGCTTGCTTTTAAAAAGATATACAATAGGATCATCATTCATTTTACCTTGTCCTGCTGCTTGCCAGAACTTTAAGTGTCCATAAATAAATCCTGGGATCATGAGCCACAAAAAGAGAGGGGTTTGGAATGTCTGATAACTTCGGTTGCTATCAATATAAAGCATGAAAATGAGAAAAGCGATAAATCCACTGGCAATGCCACTAATTTGGACGATGGGTTGATCCTCAGGTGCATATCCCCGTGCTTTGGAAGTGTGGGCCAATTCCACATACCTCTTTAAAAAGGCTAAGCTCAGGAAAAAAAAGAAACTAAAGGCTAGGATCCAATGGGAGCAGAATAGGTCTCCTACGGCACACCCAACGATAATCCGATAAACATAAAGAATCGCGAGCAACAGCACATCTGCAAAAGAAATATGCTTAATCCTGAACGTGTAAAGAGTCGTAAGAATGATATAAAGAGGCACATATCCTGGAATCCAATAGCTAAGACCTGGAACCATTTGAGCCAACAAAAGACTAATAACTACCAGAGAACAAGAAAGCCCCAGAGTTTGTGGGATTTTTAATCTACCACTTGCCAAAGGTCTTTGACATTTCTGGGGATGGAGACGATCATCCTGGATATCAAAAAGATCATTAAAAATATAGATGGCGGAGCATGCCAGTGAAAAACTGAGAAAAGCTATTGGATAAAGAAAAAATAAATCTATATTTGAATGGCTGGCTAAAAGCAGAGGCACAAAAATCAACATGTTTTTTACCCATTGATAGGGACGCATGATTTTCAAGGTTTCTCTGATCATAGAGATTTTTGAATCATAAATATAATAAGGTTTTTTGGAACTCAAAATCCAATCCTTGGTAGATTTTTTTGGATTTACAGCAATAATTTCTGAGGAAATTTTCCAAATGGGGATGTCTTGTGAGCTATTGCCTGCGTAGATAAAGCTAGTTTTTTTTGGAAGGTGTTTCTGAATAAAGTCAGCTTTGTTTTCAGCTACTAAATTGACGTCATGGCCTGTACCATAGGCCGCTTTAAAGAGCCCTAAATGATCAGCCACCTGATCTGCATAAAACTGCGGGGCACCTGTAATCAAATAAAGATCCACCCCCCTTTTTTTCTGGGCCTTTAAAAAAGAAATTAATTCTTGATTATAGGGAAGGTAACGGGGATCAAAGGAGGTGATACGAATCAAATTCTTTTTAAGCGTAGGCTTTCCCTGATAAAACCACCAAAACAATAAGAAAAATTTATAAGGATACTTCTTTAAAAACTGGATTACAGCTTCCCAAATTTGATCATTAAGCGTCAGAGTTCCATCCAGATCCACATAGATGGGGTGTTTTTCTTTATTTTCGAGCATGTGTTCCCTTTCTATATTTTTCTATAACGTTTTCTATTTTCTCTCCCCATTTTTTTACAAAGGCATTTTTGAGAATTGTATCAAAAAAAACAATAATGGTTAAAAACCAAGCAATGTAACTATATCGAATACTCGTATTAAAGAACAATAGTTGAATATGTAAAATTAGAGCCATTCTTGCAAGAATCCCTATCCGGGAAAAAAATGGTGTTTTGAAAGCATATGATATGACTAAAATCACTATGGGAAACCTAAGTAAATAAGGATTCCACCCTGAAAGCTGATCCAGTACTCTACTGAGTTCAGGGTTATGTAGATTTCCCCCAATAGCAGATTTTAGAGCATGCCAATAAACTATAGGGGGGGTTGGTAAGTTTTCTTTAATATTAGCCGTGCTGGTGAGTAAAACAATTTTGTTACCAAAATAATAGTTATGGAAAGGAATCAATAAAATAGGAAAAAACCCTAACCAGGAGATCCCTACTTTTTTAATTGCCTCTGAATATTTTTCATTTTTCAAAATCCATAAGGTGTATATACCTATCAAAAACATTGATGCTAAAACCAAATTTGGTCTGCAGGCAACGGCAATAAAGAGTAAAAAATGGCCCAAAAAAGTTTTCCTCTTATGATCCATTGCCTGAAAAATGAGAACAATTCCTGTGGTAAAGCATCCATAGGCCAAAGTTTCTGCATTTCCCCAACAGGTTTGACCTAAATAAAAATAGTCTGAAAACCCCAGATACCGAGATACAAAATTTAAAGGAAGAAAAAAAATACCTAGAAAAACAAGAGAATGGCCCAGAGAAAAAAAGTATCTTAAAAATTTGAAGGTAAGAATAGGAATGAACATAAAGGCCAGAACATACCCATAATAAGTATCCCCAAAAATAGACATCTCTAAGGCGCGAATATACCTGAATCCTGGCATAAAATAGAAAATATGTTCACCTCCTTTTAGGGCATCATATATATTTCCCAAATAAAAATTATGGAGAATTCCCCGACCATAAGCATAATATGTAAGCCCATCTCCCCCGGCATTTAAAGGATATAACCCCGTAAAGAAAATAGGCAATACATACACCAAATATAAAATTTGGATGCTTATAGATCCAAAATATAAATAGAATTTAAATCGATCCTTCCATTCTAATGTTCCATATAAAACACCCCCTATCGATAGAAGAATTAGGGAAATTTTGATCCAGTCCATCATTTGTTGAAACATATTTTTTTCTAAAGATACGACTAAGGAAGGAACATAGGTAGCTGCTTTTAGGGTATCTCCTCCAACGAAATAAATGGGTTCTCCGACATCACCGAGCTGAATAATGCGATAGGACCATGTGGAATGATCCACTTTTTCCATTTTCTTTTCTGGAGTTGGCCAAAAACTTTGCCCTTGAAACCAAACTTTCAACCCTACGGCATCTGAGGGAAATATATAAGTTATAAGGAATGGCAGGTAATCTCTAATATATATACTATGGGGAGGGTATAAATTATACTTCAGGTCGTTTAGGGTTCCAAGCCTAGCCTTTTTTAGTCCTTGAAAATTGATGTCATTTACAACTCGTGAATATTTAGGGTGCTGCCATATACCATCGGCTGAGAAAGCATTAGGAATTGTTTTTGTCTCTATTAAACTCAGGTGGTCAACAATTTTTCTTTCCTCAACTAAAATTTGATGCCCTTCTTCGATGTGTAATTGAGGAATAAATTTGATTCCGATGCCTATACACAAAATAGCAAGATAGGGAATAATTCCAAATTTTAGTCGCCAGGATCCAGAAAAAATTAAACCCATGGAAATGGTAAGAACAAAAAACTGCCAAAAATTACTCAGGGGCAACCCTAAAAGAAAAATAATAAAGAAAATTAACCCTAATTTTTTCATGATGCCTGTTTTGCTCCTAGGTTTTCTTCTAATGAGATTTCATTTAATTTAGAGATATGTTTTGGCGTTAAATTATAAGAAGAATCTAATTTAACAGATACTTGATGTCCCTCATTTAATTCCAATATCAATCGCACAAACACATTGCCTGTAGAGACAGTCTTCAAGAAACTAGATACCTTTTCAAGCTGATTTTCATTTTTGATGACAGCAGTTACGGTGTGTTTTTTGTTTTTAAAAACACTCTCCAACAATCCAACATCCTGGGCAATTAAGCGCACACCTCCTTCATCAAGACGTACACTAACGTGTAATAATAGGGGGGTTCCGGGAACAAGATAATCACGTGCCTTGGAAATAATTTCTGAAAATAGAGTGACTTCAAAAGACCCATGTAAATCTGTGAGGCTTAGAAAGGCAAATTTCTTGCCAGCCTTGGAAACACGTTCCTTGATTATCGAGACAATCCCCACAACCTTGATCGTTTGATCTTTATGCTTTTCAATTTCGGGGCTGGATATAATATGCTCTTCTTGGAAAAAGGACTTATAGGCTTCTAAAGGATGTGTCGTTAAATAAAATCCAATGGCATCGAATTCATATTTTAGACGATCAACAGATTCCCAATCCAACACATCCACAAGGACTGGTGTATCGAGTTTTGAGTTCTTATTTCCCCCACCAAAAAGACTAATTTGCTGACTATTTTTTTCTTGCTGAATTTGATGAGCGTATCGCAAAATATATTCAATGGATTCATAAAGCTGACGGCGATTGGGAATGAGGCTATCAAAAGCGCCTGCTGCAATCAAACTCTCCATTTGGCGTTTGTTTAAAATCTTGGAACTAAGACGAGAGGCGAAATCTTCGATACTTTTGAACGGACCATTTTTAGTGCGTTCCTCCGTTAATTCTTCCATAGCGCCTTCACCCACATTTTTCAGCGCTGCTAGGGCATATCTGATTCCCCCCTCTTCAACGGTGAATTCTGGATAGGCTTTGTTTACATCAGGGGGCAACAAAGGGATTCCCATATGATCCAATTCTTGTTTGAAGATATTTAACTTATCCGTATTCCCCATTTCATAACTCATGGTGGCAGCCATAAATTCCAGCGGATGGTTGGCCTTCATATAGGCGGTCTGATAGGTGATTAAAGCATAGGGGGCTGCATGCGCCTTGGGAAATCCATACCCTGCGAATTTGGCAACCTGGTCGAAAATCTGGGATGCTTTGGACTCCTCTACTCCATTCTTTTTAGACCCCTCAACGAAGATACGACGTTGCGCATCCATTTCGGATTTGATTTTCTTTCCCATGGCTCGGCGCAATAAGTCTGCAGCCCCCAAGCTATATCCTGCCTGGTCTTTGGCGATTTGCATCACTTGCTCCTGATAGACCATCACCCCAAAACTCTCCTTCAGGATTTCTTCGTGGGTGGCATGGGCATAATGCACCTGTTCTTCCCCATGCTTACAAGCCAAATATCTGGGAATGTCATCCATGGGGCCAGGACGATACAATGCTACAAGGGCAATAATTTCATCAAGACGATCTGGTTTTAGTTTTGCCAAAACATCCCGCATTCCTGCACCTTCCAGCTGGAAAATACCAACGGTTTCGAGTCGATTGAGCAAATCAAATGTCTTTTTATCATCGGTGGGAACAGCACTTAGGTCAAAAGCCTCTCCCCGATTTCGGATCATTTGGGCAGCGCGCTCCAATACCGTTAATGTTTTCAGGCCCAAAAAGTCAAACTTCACAAGTCCCGCCTTTTCCACCAACTTCATACTAAATTGGGTTACTAAAACATCAGATTTCGGATCTTTATAAAGGGGTATCAATTCAACCAAAGGTCTATCCCCAATGATCAATCCCGCTGCATGGGTGGAGGCATGTCGATAGAGTCCCTCCAATTTGATGGCCATATCCATTAGCTTTGCAACCGAAGGATCTTGTTCTCGCATGGTACGTAGTTCGGCCTCTTGGGCTAGGGCTTCTTCTAGGGTCACAGGGTTTGTTGGATTATTGGGAATCATCTTACAAATGCGATCTACTTGAGGATAAGGCATTTGTAGGACACGACCTACGTCCCTGAGGACGGCGCGTGCCTGGAGTTTTCCAAAGGTAATGATCTGAGCAACCCGGTCTTTGCCATATTTTTGTTGCACATAATGGATGACCTCGTCCCGACGATCCTGACAAAAGTCGATATCAAAGTCAGGCATGGAAACGCGTTCGGGATTCAAGAATCTTTCAAAAATCAAATTAAAAACAATAGGATCAACATCTGTAATGGTGAGTGACCACGCAGCCAAAGACCCTGCACCAGACCCACGACCAGGTCCCACAGGTATTCCGTTGTTTTTAGCCCATTGAATAAAATCCGCTACAATCAAAAAATATCCGGAAAATCCCATTTGAATAATGACGTTTAATTCATATTCCAGACGACTCTCGTATTGTTTTTGAAGGGCGCTAATTTGATCTGGATCCATCCCTGGTTTAATCACTTGTTTTTCCAGGCGCTTTTTTAAACCCAATGCTGCCTGATACCGTAATTCATCTTCTTCAGATCTACCCTCTGATGATTCAAATCTAGGCAGCATGGGCGCGCGTCCTTCAGGCATATAAGAACAGCGCTTTGCAATATTTACGGTATTTTGAATAGCCTCCGGGATGTCTTGAAACAAGGCTACCATTTCCTCAGCAGATTTAAAGGAATGATGGGGGGTTAGGTGTCGACGATTTTCTTCTACAACATAAGTGCCATCAGCGACACACATCAAGGCATCATGGGCCTCGAACATACTGGAATCAGGGAAAAAGGCATTGTTGGTCGCAACCAAGGGTAAATTTAAAGTATAGGCTATGTTGAGTAATGCAGCTTCAATTTTTTCTTGGGACGGCATTCCATGACGTTGCAGTTCGATATAAAAACGTCCAAGGAAAAGAGCTGCCAAGTCTTGCGCTAGTTGATGGGCCGCTGCGTTTTTTTCTTCGAGCAGCAACCTCCCAACTCCCCCCTCTTCCGAAGCCGAAAGGGCAATTAAGCCTTCGGTTATATGGGGTTCCTTTAAATGATCCCATGTAATGTGGGGAATAGAAGTGTTATCATTTTCTAAGAACGAGGCACTTACTAATTTCAGAAGATTTTTGTACCCCAATTCATTTTGGACCAGTAAGACCAGCTTATCATAAATATCGGCTTTAGTGGTCGGAGTCGGCTGAGGAGCCTTGATTCTGATTTCACAGCCAATAATGGGCTGGATTCCTTTATCTGTTGCTTCTATGGCAAACTCCAGAGCCCCAAACAAATTGCCCGTATCGGTGATGGCAACCGCAGGCATATGATTCTTTTTACAGAGGTCAATTAATTCAGGGATTTTTATAGCACCCTCTAGCAAAGAATAGGCTGAGTGAACCCTGAGATGAATAAAAGAAGCATTCATTATTTTGACCACATTTGTAATTGTCCATGATGGAGCATCATGACTCGATCCATCTTGCGAGCGAGAGCTTGATCGTGGGTGACAATCAGGGCAGAAAGGTTCGATTGTCTGACAATGGATAGGAGAGATTGGAAGACATGATCGGCTGTTTCCTCATCCAAATTTCCGGTGGGTTCATCAGCAAGGAGCAGACTCGGAGAATTTGCCAACGCCCTTGCGATGGCGACACGCTGTTGCTCCCCACCCGATAGCTCCGATGGGAAATGGTTGACCCGATTTTCTAGTCCTACCATTTGTAACAAATCATACGCCCGATCTCTTGAAGTAGTACCCGTCACTCCCAAATTCATCTGGGGGATCATGATATTTTCAAGGGCCGTAAATTCGGGCAGCAAGTGATGATATTGATACACAAACCCCAAAGATCTTGCCCGGATATGGGTCAGTTCCCTATCCTGTAGTTCGGACGCCTGTTGACCTTTAATAAATACATCCCCGGCTACAGGTGTTTCCAACAGCCCTGCGATATGGAGGAGGGTTGACTTGCCTGACCCGGAAGACCCCAGTAATCCAACAATTTCTCCGGGATACACTTTTAGATTAATATCCTTTAGGATATCAAGAGTATAATTCCCCTCCACAAAGCTTTTCGCCACATGGCGCAGTTCTAATAAAGGCACAGGTTTATTCATGGCGCAGAGCCTCCACGGGTTTTAGACGCGCTGCCTTCCACGCAGGATAGAGAGTCGCCAAAAAGCTTAAGACCAAAGACATGGCCACAATGGTTATCACTTCATTTACCTCGACAATTGCAGGCAATTTGGAGAGAAAATAAATCTCCTCGCTAAATAATTTTAGATCGGTGAATTTCTGAACAAACTGGCGAATGGTTTCAATATTGTAGGAAAATAATAATCCTATAATCGTTCCCCCACAGGTTCCCACCACTCCAATGCTGGACCCTGTTAGAAAGAAAATCCGCATGATAGCGCTGCGTTCTAGGCCCATGGTCCGAAGAATGCCAATATCTCGGGTTTTATCTTTGACGAGCATGATCATTCCTGAAATCACATTAAAGGCAGCAATGAGAATAATCAGGGTTAGAATGATAAACATGACGTTGCGCTCGACGATCACAGCCTCAAAAAAGCTGGCGTTTGTTTGTTGCCAGTTTAGATATCTAAGAGGGCGATCCACGTTTTCCTGGATAAGCCTAATTTTAGAGGATATGCGGTCTGGGGAGTCAAAGAAAATTTCAATGGAACTAATTGCTTGATCCATTTTAAAGAAGGTTTGAGCTGTTTCAAGAGGAATAAACACATACCCCATATTGTAGTCATGCATGCCCGCATCAAAGATGGCTGTCACTTGCAGGGATTTCATACGGGGGATAGTTCCAAAGGGGGTTGTATTTCCATCGGGCGATACGAGTCTAATGCCCCCCCCCACGCCTACGTGTAACTTTTCAGCAAGTCGACTGCCTATGACAATCGCATCAGCGTCAGATTCAAAGTTCTCAAGCCCCCCCGCCGATAGATTTTCAGCAATAATTTTGCGTGCTTTTAAATCAGCAGGGTCCATACCGCGGACGATTACGCCTGCTGCTTTGTGGGCTCCCAGGATCATGGCTTGGCCCTCTACCACAGGGGATGCCTCAGCGACCGTCGGAATTTTGCGAATATTTTGAACAATATCCTGATAATCGTTAAATGATTCCTGAGGTTCCGAGATACTCAGGTGGCTATTAAATTCCAAAATCCGTCCCATTAATTGATGGCGAAACCCGTTCATGACAGACATAACAATAATCAGGGTTGCAACCCCCAATAAAATTCCCAAAAAGGAAAAGCCCGCAATCACAGAAATAAACCCGTCACCCCGGCGTTTTGATTTCAGGTATCTAAAGGCAATCATTCGCTCAACGGCGTTAAACATAGTGCTTCTCATCTCTTCTTTTCTAGTTTCTTAAGCACTATAAAGTTTCCAGATGTGTTATGCAATCCATAATAAGGTATTCCTAAATTGGATCTGAATGCTGTTACAAAAAAGGATTTGACAGAAAGCCTAAAAATTTGTTTAAGATAGAGCATAACATAAACCCTATAAGAGTATAACCACTCCGATGATCTTTACAGATTAGCTACCTTATATTTTCCCCATCTAATTTTAGGTAAGCCCTTTTGGCTTTTTGCCAAAGAAGGGTATGATTAATTGTATATAACTTTTAAGAGGTTTCTTATGCTAACCCGATTTTTACCACTTTTACTAATCCTATCTCTTGTTCCCTGTTGTGTCGAAGTTGATATTTCAGTACCCAGCTTTCCCGACATGGCCAAGTATTTCAATGTTTCTGAAGGCTTAATCCAGTGTACCCTGGCCTACAATTTCCTAGGCTTTTGTTTGGGGGGATTGGTTTATGGTCCCTTGTCCGATTGCTATGGCCGCCGGCGTGTCATGGTTTGGGGCAATGCGTTGCTGGTTTTGGGGGCTGCAGGGTGTATCTTTGCTCCGTCCATTTATCTGTTATTAGCTACCCGCTTTATTCAGGGAATTGGCGCTGCAACGGGTGCCGTTGTTGCTTTTGCCATTGCCACCGATGTTTATGAGGGAGAGAAAGCTGTCAAGTTGATTGGATTTATGAACGCTGTCCTCACAGCCCTCATGGCCATTGCCCCTGTTGTTGGGGGATTTGTGAATCAGGCTGTTGGTTGGCGGGGAAGCTATACCTTGGTCGCCATCATTTGTTTTGTCGCCTGGGCTTTGCTGTTTTTCATGTTACCAGAAACCAAGAAAGAATTTGATACCCTGTCTGTGAAAAAGGTTTCTAAGGATTATGGCACCCTGCTACGGAGCACCAAATTTTGGCAGATGTCCTTGATCCCCACCATTTCCTGCGCTGGGTATTTTTCCTTCGTAGGGTGTGGATCGTTCTTATACATGGAAACATTTGGTCTTTCGGTTTTGGCGTACGCGTGTCACCAAGGAAGTGTCGTTGCTGCCTTTTCAGTCATGAGCCTAACAGCGGGTCACATGATTCGACAATTTGGTACCATGAAAAGTATTATTATTGGGACTATTGGAATCATCTTTTCGTCTCTGGGCTTGGTGATGATGAGTCTTTTAATGCCGAACTCCCCTTATATCATGACCTTTTTCATGATCATTTTTGCCCTGGGTTCGGCCATCACCTATCCCATCATTTTCCCAGCGTCTTTGGAGCTATTCCCTGAGATCAAAGGAACGGCATCTTCAGCTGTCATGGGTATGAGGTCCTTGGTGATGTCCTTTTTTATTGGTCTCACCGCCTATTTCTACAATGGACAGCCTATTGTGCTAGCGCTGGTGATTCTGACATGCACGGTGCTGGCAACGCTACTGACAGTTCAATTGCTCAGGTCTGGGGGGTTGAGGAATTAGGAGAAATTATCACATTTAAGTGATTATTTCGTTGACATAATATCACATATATGTGATTATAAGATGAATTATTAATCATGTATATGTGATATGAACAATTTTAAAAAACTAGCAATAACCCAACTTCAAAAGCGACTTTTTCTTCTAAAGAAAGAGGTAGGGCTCTCTATCCCAAAAAAAGGATGGATTAAAACATTCCGAGAGTGCTATCACATGAGTGCAGCTCAACTAGCTAAAAAATTGGAAATTGTTCAATCCAGGGTTTCTGCAGTAGAAAAGGGAGAGATAGAAAATCGATTAACTCTAGATAGTTTGCATCGTTTTGCAGATGCTCTTAATTGTGATTTCTTTTACGCTTTTGTCCCTCGGGAACCCATTGAAGATCTAATGAAAAAACGGGCTCAAATTCAAGCACGAGAAAAGATAAATAATTTAGCCCACACAATGAAACTAGAAAAACAGGAGGTTTCTAAGGAAGAGCTAAATACATATTATGAACAATTACTGGAAGAATATAAGGAACACCCTTCGCATTTATGGGATGAAAAATAGGAATGAAATTTGTTTATGCTGAAGGGGCTACACCCTTAGATATAGATCAGCTTAATGGGCTAATTCCAGATCATATATCAACACAACATGAGCTTAATGCATGGGAAGCGCAGAATATTCTTGAAGCTCAGAAATGGCTATTATTTTCAAGACCAGAAACTGATGTTTTAAATACAATACTCATTAAAAACCTCCACAAAAAAATGTTTAATCAAACTTGGGCATGGGCTGGAGAGTTTAGAAAAAATTCGACAAATATAGGTGTTGAACCCCATCGAATTTCCTCAGACGTAAAGACCTTGTTGGACGATGTTCAATTTTGGATGGATCATAACACTTTTGATATAGATGAAATTGCTGTACGTCTTCATCATCGATTAGTTTTTATTCATTGTTTCTCTAATGGTAATGGTCGACACTCTCGGCTTTATACCGACCTATTTTTAAAAGCACAAAATGTAAAAACCTTTTCGTGGGGCTCTCAGAGTTTAGAAAAAGATAGTCATATTCGTAAAGCTTATATCAACGCCCTACGTGCCGCTGATAATCAAGAATATTCTCTTTTGATTGATTTTGTAAGAAGCTAATAACCCCCACTAAACCTTCTTCACCCTCAACGTTGTGCCTTCTATGCTTTCAACCCTAACAGAGGTGCCGGCAGGTAAATCGTCCCCCACTATTTTCCATCGAGTATCGTTAATGTTTAGAATGCCCTGTCCCTGAATAATGGGCTCACTCAGGACAAACGTGCGCCCCACATATTGCGCGGCGCGTTCGTTCATATGTTTTGGGGGCGCTTGGGTATTTTTTTTCTGAAAATACAAATACCAAATCAACACACTCAACAGGGTTGTGGTTCCAAAAATTACCAGTTGGGTAAAGGGGCTCAGGGAGGGTACTAAAAAGGAGACACCTGCTGTCAAACAACTGGCAAAGCCAATCCACAGTAGGAAACTACCAGGGGCAAAAACCTCCAGAGCAAATAGGGCGCATCCGATTCCCAGCCACAACCAAAAGTTCATGGAGATAAACTCGGCCATCTTAATCGTCTCCTTTTTTACTGGGATGCTTGATCCCAGCATCCTTAGAAAAAGCTTCTTTCGCAATTTCCGCAATACCGCCCAACGCCCCAATCACATGGGAGGATTCAAGGGGCATGAAAATGATTTTGCTATTGGGGGCGCTGGCAACATCCTTTAAGGATTCCATGTACTTTTGCGCTACGAAATAGTTAACCGCCTGCACGCTTCCCTTGGCAATGGCCTCGGACATCATGTTGGTGGCGCGGGCCTCAGCCTCAGCGGCACGTTCCCGGGATTCAGCCTCTCGGAAAGCAGCTTCCTTGCGACCTTCGGATTCTAAAATAGCCGCTTGCTTCATACCCTCGGCCTTTAGGATTTGGGATTCACGCGTCCCTTGAGCTTCCAAGATTTGCGCACGCTTTTCACGTTCTGCCTTCATCTGACGACCCATGGAATCAATCAAATCCTTAGGGGGCGCAATATCCTTAATTTCAATACGGGTGACCTTCACGCCCCAGGGGCTAGTGGCTTCATCCACCACATCCAATAGCCGCGCATTAATTTTTTCTCGGAATGACAATAGCTCATCCAGATCCATAGATCCCATGACGGTTCTAAGGTTGGTCATGGTGAGGTTCAAAATGGATTCCTCAAGATTGGTGACTTCATAGGCAGCCCGGGATGCATCCAAGATCTGGTAAAACACCACGCCATCCGCCCGCACTCGGGCATTATCCTTGGTGATCACATCCTGAGAAGGAACATCCAAAACGGTTTCCATCATGTTAATTCGCGCCCCCACCCGATCCACAAAGGGAATCAAGATATGAAGCCCTGGTTTTAAGGTATGGGTATACCGACCAAAACGCTCAACAGTGTAATTATACCCCTGACGAACCGCTAGAATGGATCGATAGGCTACCACCCCTGCAAACAGAATAAAAATAAGGGGAAATAGTTGAACGGGAAGAAAATTTTCCATGAGGAACTCCAATCTGTATAGGTCGTGTGAGAATTATAATTAATATTCGTAAGCAAGGTATCATATACAATTGGGCGTGTCTACATGGGTGTTTTCCTCCAGCGCTAAAGATCCCCAGAGGACAAGACTAATGGGATTACATAAACCATTTTAAAACCTGATCTTGAAATAATTTGATCAAGCCTTCCTTGGTGTTGAGCCCCGTTTTTTTTCTAGCATTAGCAACGTATTCCTGGAATGTCTTATACACAATATCTATATCATTCGTGGCTGATTTCATGGTTTTTCCCTGGAACAAAAGGAATAAGCATCTTAATTCCTGAACACTTAGGCGCACGTATCTATTTTTTACTTCAACGCAAATTCCCTTGGGAAAGTCCTTATTTAAAAACGTCGTAAATTTATCGAAATCGTATAATCGGTTTATTTTTTCTTCCAACGTAAAACTTTTCAAAAAATTCGAGGCAAAATCCATCAACTGGATGTTAGAGGCATCAACGTACATTCCCACCAACCCCACAATCTGACCAGTGAGATCTCTGAGGGGGGTTTTATTGACAATAACCGTTTTACACGATTCTGAAGTTAGGGTTGAGATGACACCAAGATTCCCCTTTTCTCTTTCGATGGTATCTTTATCAATCACATAAAGTTCATGAGCTTCATCAAAGGTCCAAGGTCCCGAAACTTGGAGAATATTTTTTCCTAGAACAGCGTTTTCATGATTAAAGTTCAGATTGTTCAAATAGTAATTGTTAACTTTCAAGTAATTACAATTTTTATCTTTTAAAAAAACACCACATGGGAAATTATTAAAAATCTGGTCAAAAATATTTTTATCTAAAAAATTCATTCCTCTAATCCTCTTTCATCTATAAAACAATAAGATTGTAAAATTAGATGAAGTTACGCTAGTGGGCTCTGAAGCTACCTTGGCAAGAGACTTGATAGAGGATAAAGGGGAGTCCTTCGGTTCTTTTTAACATTTTTCTGCACCTTCTGCAAAAATGACCTGATTTCCTTTGTAAAGGAAAAAGATCCACATAACAATCTATTTTCTATCTTCAGTAAGTACCGGGAAAAAACCGGGGTTTTCAAAGATATAATTCTTGAGTACTCTGTGGCAATGTTTTTCCTGTGCCTCTCTCATCAAATTTATGATTAGAGAGTTTTCAGTTGAGGTTTCTTTATTTTTTAGCAAAAGTTGAGTGGGGCTCTTTTCAGGATATGGAATCGACGTATTTTTCTGTACCTCCCTGAAAAGAGCATTCTCAGTATTTGTTCCCCATTTCTTTCTAAGGCCATAATCATTTGTAATATCTTTATTTTAACTTCTCTTTCCAGACACTCTCCTTATGAATTTTTAGGCTCCTAAAAATCCCTCTTCCAATTTTATTTGGGATGGGGCATACTGCCTGGCAGATGTCCTTGGTTGCTCTATACCTTAAGTCATTATTGATGGGCTGGTATTTATACCAGTGACTTCGTGGCCGAATGGCGGGACATCATCTCTTTCCAGTCTACCTCTACACTTTTTCTTAGGAGCCAAATGAAACACATCACCATCGGAAATTTTACAGTTGGCAATGATCTGCCTCTCTTTATCATTGCGGGCCCTTGTGTTTTGGAAAACCGAGATCATGTCATGATGATGGCAGAAAAATTGTGTGAAATGACTCGGAAGATAAGGTTAAACTTTGTCTTCAAAACATCTTTTGACAAAGCCAACCGCACCAGCATTAAAGGGAATCGAGGGTTGGGATTAGAGGCAGCCCTTAAAATTTTCCAAGAAATTCGCACTCAATTCAAGTGTCCAATCATTACAGATGTGCACCTACCAGATCAGTGTGCCATCGTGGCCCAGTATGTGGATGCCTTACAAATTCCTGCCTTCCTATGTCGACAGACGGATCTGTTGGTGGCAGCGGCTGCAACGGGCAAGCCTCTCAATATTAAGAAAGGTCAATTCTTAGCCCCCTGGGATATGAAAAATATTGTCTCCAAAGTTGAAAGCGCTGGGCACCACCAAATGATGCTTTGCGAGCGGGGTGTTAGTTTTGGATATAACAAATTAGTGGTGGACATGTGCTCTTTACCTATTATGGCAAAAACCGGGTATCCCGTTGTGTTTGATGCAACCCATGCAGTTCAGGAACCTGGAGGACAAGGGGCTGCAACAGGGGGTAATCGAGAATTTGCCCCTATCTTGGCGCGAGCAGCTGTTTCCACGGGTATTGCAGGCGTATTTCTGGAAACCCACCAGGATCCTGATCATGCCCCCAGCGATGGACCAAATATGATTCGCTTGGAAAACATGCCAGAAATTTTACGACAACTAAAAGCCTTGGATCAGTTTGCCAAGGAAAACCCCATTCATTTAACAGCATAATTTTAGGGAGGAAACGAATGACAACGATTGTAAACATTTTAGGGCGACAAATCTTAGATAGCCGTGGTTATCCAACTGTTGAGGTCGAGGTTGAGCTGGAAAGTGGTATAATGGGTCGGGCCTCCGTTCCCTCGGGTGCCTCCACTGGCAGTCATGAGGCCATCGAGCGTCGTGATAATGACCCAACATATTATGATGGAAAAAGCGTTCATTGTGTTATCAAAACCATTAATGAAGAAATTTTTGATGCTATTGTAGGATATGATGCGACCGAGCAAATGCATATTGATCAAATCTTATGTGCCTTGGATGGAACCCCTAATAAATCCAGACTCGGGGCGAATGCTACCTTGGGGGTTAGCTTGGCGATTGCAAAGGCGGCCGCAGGTGCCTTAGGGATGCCCCTCTATCGATATGTGGGAGGACCCTTTGCAAGCCTACTGCCAGTTCCCATGATGAATATCCTCAATGGAGGTAAGCATGCAGATAATGGCCTTGATATTCAAGAGTTTATGATTGTTCCCTCAGGGGCCAACAGCTTTAAAGAAGCTTTGCAGATGGGGGCCGAGGTATTTCATGCGTTGAAGGCGGAATTAAAACTCAAAGGTCTTGGAACGAGTGTCGGGGATGAGGGAGGATTTGCGCCAAATATTTCTTCCAGCTACGAAGCCCTGGATTTAATTATGGAGGCTATTCATCAAGCAGGATATGAACCCACAACAGATATTGAAATTGCTTTGGATGTGGCTGCAACCGAGTTTTACGATGATGGGAAATATGTCCTAAAGGGAGAGAACAAGGTATTTGACGCAGCCCAGCTAACAGATTATTATTCGGATCTTGTTGAAAAGTATCCAATTATTTCCATCGAAGATGGCATGGCAGAAGATGACTGGGATGGGTGGGCACATCTGACTGATACTTTAGGCGATGAAATTCAATTGGTGGGAGATGATCTTTTTGTAACGAATCCTGAACGGATCGGGGAGGGGATAGTTAAAGGGGTCGCGAATGCTGTTTTAATTAAACCGAACCAAATAGGAACGCTGTCGGAAACGGCTTTGGCCATTGATATTGCCCATAAAGGAGGATATCAAACCATTATGTCCCATCGTTCTGGGGAAACCGAAGATTCGACCATTGCAGATCTTTCCGTTGCTTTCAATTGTGGTCAAATTAAAACAGGGTCGCTCTCTAGAACCGATCGTCTTGCAAAATACAATCAGCTTTTGCGCATTGAAGAAGATCTTGAGCAATATGACTTTCCAGCGGAATTTGAGCAGGAAGAATAAAAAATGCGCCGGGAACTACGCTATCATGGGGCAAGATTTTTTATTCCCCTTCTTTCTGTCTTTGTCCTTCTTTATTTTGTTTATCACCTTATTCAAGGGAGGCATGGGTGGCTTGCTTGGTGGGGATTGAAAAATCAGATGGTTCATGAAAAAGAACTTCTCACGAATTTACAAACCGAGCATGAAGCCTTAGCTCGTCGTGTTTCTTTATTAGGGACAAGCAGTCTAGATCCTGACCTTTTAGACGAGAGGGCACGCGCTATGCTAAATCAAGCAGCCCCAGATGAGGTCGTTGTTTTTATAGACAAGCCTAATACATAGGGATGAATAGCTATTTAAATGATAAAGAAAAAAATTATGAAATGTCTTTACAGGGAAAAAAAATTGTTGTAGAAAGAAGTCCTTAGAGATATTTGAGAAGTGAATGGAAGAGCAGTTTAGATTTTGACTAACGAGTGCCTTGTTTTGAGAAAGATAAGGTGTCTTGAGGTGTGGCGTAAGGCCTTTTCGAGTGCAAATTGGAAAAGGGGGTTGCAGATTGTCAGGAAATAAAGTGCTCAAAAAAGAAACCTTTTTGCATGGTCAGGAATGGCTGTGTGAAGAGACTCAAGAGATTTTAGAACTGAGTAAGACGAATGAAGCAAGAAAAGGGCGCATGG
>CAYOCE010000028.1:0-1163 GCA_964402405.1 uncultured Hyphomicrobiales bacterium
TTGCGGACTTTGATTTCCACAATACCAGATGCCAACCCGCGAGGGCCAACCATAATCTGATACGGTAATCCAATCAAATCCATGGCAGCAAACTTTCCACCAGGGCGATCGTCTGTGTCCTCATAAAGAACCTCTAATCCCATAGCTTGCATTTTGGCATACAGATCTTCACTCACTTTATCCGTGGCGTCATCTCCTACTTTTAGATTGATTAATCCCACATGGAATGGCGCAACAGCTGTGGGCCAAATGATCCCATGCTCGTCATGGGAGGCCTCAATAATGGCAGCAACAACACGTCCCACTCCAATGCCATAGGATCCCATCTCGGGATAAACAGGGGTTCCTTCGGGTCCCATCACGTGCGCCTTCATGCTCAGAGAATACTTGGTGCCAAAGTTAAAGATATGACCAACCTCAATGCCGCGCTTTTGACAGAGATTATCAGGACTAATGGGGCACTGATCAGGGTTGTGAAGCTCATCCGCCATGGCGTAGATATTCAACACGTGATCCAAATCCAGCTCAGGATGGCCAAAGTCCACGCTTTCAAAGGATTTATCATAATAGATGGCACTTTCGCCCGTATCCGCCAAAATATGGAATTCATGGCTAAGGCTTCCGCCAATGGCGCCTGTATCCGCTCGCAAGGGGATGGCTTGCACCCCAATTCGGGCAAAAGTCTTCAGATAGGCATGCATGAATTTATGATAGGTGGCAATGGCGGATTCCCGCGTCAAGTCAAAGGAATAGGCATCCTTCATCAAAAATTCCCGACTCCGCATCACCCCAAACCGCGGGCGAATCTCATCGCGAAACTTCCAATGAATTTGGTAGAGGGCCAAAGGGAGTTCCTTGTAGCTTTTCACATAGCGCCTGAAAATATCCGTCACAACTTCCTCGTGGGTAGGACCATAGAGGAGCCCTCGCTCATGGCGATCGGTAATCCGCAGCATTTCCTTGCCATAGGCATCATAGCGCCCACTTTCCTGCCATAATTCAACCGGCTGAATGGTGGGCATGAGAATCTCATGAACCCCAATTTTATTTTGCTCCTCGCGAATAATGTTTTCAATTTTCTTGAGGACACGCAAACCCAAGGGCAGCCACGAATAAATTCCCTGGCATTCCTGGGAAATCATCCCCGCCCGCAGCATCAGCTG
>CAYOCE010000028.1:1263-17368 GCA_964402405.1 uncultured Hyphomicrobiales bacterium
TTATGAAGGCCATTTTCTTTGATTAGTCTATAGCCTCCCTTGTGTTGCTTCTTTAATTTTGACAGAAAACTTTTAGCAGAGGGTTTTTTCTGGAAGACACCTAATTGAGCTAACCATTCCTCGGTTGCTTCACTTTTTCCCTTTTTATGGATCTTAACTTCGCCCAACCGGATACGCTCGGAAATAGGATGTCCCAAGAGGGTGGCCATTTTATAATCCCGGTGGGCGGGGGATCTTTCCCCTAAGACTACCCCAATTAACCGAGTTCCATCAGGCTTTAAGAACGAAGAAACTAAATTAAACTTGGATGATTTGATATAGCCGGTTTTAATCCCGTCCACGCCTTGTCCTTCCAGGATCAATTTATTATAGCTTTTATATTTCTTGCCCCGAATAGAGGCTTGCTTGACAGAAAACAAGGGGTAAAAATTTTTATGATGGACGAATAAAGCATATCCCAGACGCGCCATGTCCCGGGCTGTGGTGATTTGTTCAGGGTGGGGAAGGCCGGAGGCATTCTTAAACGTTGTGCTATGCATACCCAATTCTTGGGCTTTTTGAGTCATCCGCTCGGCAAAGGCCTCTTCGCTATCTGCCAAATATTCTGCAATGGCAATAGCCGCATCATTGGCTGATTTAATAATACATCCCATCACCAATTGTCTAAGGGAAATCTGCTCGCCTTCTTTCAGAAACAATTTTCCAGGTTCGGCCAATGTCGCCTTCTTTGAAACCGTTACAATATCATCCAGCGTGATATCTCCTTGCTTGATGGCTTCAAATACTAAATACAGGGTCATCATTTTAGTCAGAGACGCAGGGGGGTGTAGTTGATCAGGCTTTTGTTGATGTTGGATCACCCCGTCAGTTACGTTAATCACAATCGAGGATTCCGCCCAGCATTTTATAGAGGTTGAAAAACCTATCACTCCCAAAAAAACAAAAAGAACCTTTAGATACTGCGCATATTTTTTCATTACAAACTCTCAATAAAACCATTTGATCCTACACGATTGTGACTTCAAGAGGCAAGAAGTTTTCAAATCAACCTGGTGATTACCTGATGACAAATAAGGTTTTTTGGACTTGACAATCCCTTTGGAAAGACGGTAGAACCTTAGGGTACATTATATTTTAGATATATATAGAGTTGGAAAATATGTTTGCGATAATTCGAACTGGTGGTAAGCAGTACAAGGTTACCAAGGATGCATTGGTTTTTGTTGAAAAACTTCCCGAAGATATGGGGACAGACATCACCTTTACCGAGGTGTTAATGTTGGATACAGGCAATGGGACTAAATTAGGAACGCCTTTGGTTTCTGGGGCAACGGTTGTTGCCCATGTGCAGGATCAAATGCGTACCAGGAAAGTCCTCATTTTCAAGAAAAAGCGTCGCCATCAATACAGGCGTAAGAAGGGACATCGTCAGCATCAGACAGTGTTGCGGATTCTCGATATTCAGGTTAATGGGAAATCTATTTTCCCAGAGGGGGCTTCCCCACGGCCTGCACCTCGGGTAGTGGCTGGGAACCCAGCTGCACAAAGTGCTTCTGCTAAGGTAGCGACCCCTAAGAAATCAGTGCCCAAGACAGCGTCCAAGACAAAAGTTGTTGAAAAGGCAAAGGCCCCTGCGGCAAAGCCAGCGGCTAAAGCAGCGGCCCCAAAGGTAGCGCCGAAAGCAGCCCCAAAGAAAGAGGCAGCTGCAGCCAAACCAGCTGCTACAAAGCCAGCTGCGAAGAAAGAAGCGCCAGCTAAAGCAGCACCAGCTAAAGCAGCACCAGCTAAGACAGCAACAAAAAAGGCTCCTGCCAAGGCAGAGTCTCCAAAGAAGAAATAAAGAAAGGAATTTATTATGGCTCATAAAAAAGCAGGTGGTAGTTCTAGGAACGGTCGTGACTCTGCCGGACGTCGCTTAGGCGTCAAGAAATTCGGTGGCGAGTTGGTAATTCCAGGAAATATCCTCGTTCGTCAACGGGGAACCACATTCCACCCCGGTCAAAATGTTGGCATTGGGAAGGATCATACCTTATTTGCCCTGACAGAAGGCCATGTTTCCTTCAAAAAGTCAGGACATCGTAGCTTTATAGAGGTTGTTTAACCCTTATAGCTAGCCTCTCTATTGTCCTTTTGATTTGCAGAGGGGCAGGGGGCTAGGTAGGCTTGAGGTTGACTATCAGACTTTCAATAAAAAAAACCTCAGAACCTTTAGGGTCTCTGAGGTTTTTTTATGTCAAAAATTAACCTTACTGTCAGCAGCTTGAAATTATAGGTAGTAAATACTATATATCATATACTATCTTAAAAATTTTAAGGATTAGAAAATAATGATTCGGCGTATTTTATCATTTTTTATGATTATCTCTTTTGGACTACAGAGCATATCTCCTGTTTTTGCGATACCTGATTCTCTGGAATCTTTAGAAAGAAATGAGAATACCAGATTTCTTCTGGAGCATGCATCTTCTCTGCCTTCTGCTTCTGTTTTTCTGGGGGACTCAGATCGGACGGCCGCGGGGACGTTTATTTATGCCGAGCATGAAGGCACAGTAAAGGTTTTGCTTGCCAGACGAGATGAGGGCAATGGCTGGTGTAACTTTGGGGGGAAAAGTGATGCAGAGGATGGGTTTCTGGATCGTACAGGTGCCCGGGAAACAGGAGAGGAATCCTTGGGGATTTATGACGTAGAACCCCGGATTTTAAAAGGCTTTTATTCCCATGATCTTTACAATCCTAAGGGGCCTATTGCCCTTTACCGCATGTATTTTGCCCCTGGACAGTATGTGCCTGCAGAGACCTTTATGGAGAAGCTGAATACCGCGACAGAGGCCCATCATCAGGAATACACCCACTTTGCCTGGGTGCCTTTAAAGGATCTTCGGAAAGTGGTTGCTGGCCGTAAACAATTTGGAGAGGTATTGCAGGACGTTTATAAGGCTGGTGCTCCAGCGCAACCAGAAACCCCAGAAGAGGAAAGCGGTGAAGCCAGCGGATCTCAAACGTCCGTTTCAACTCAACAGCCCCCTTTAGACTTTGATTCAGAAATTCTCTTTGAACCTTTGCAATGGATGCTCGAGAGCAAGCCGGTGCAAGATCGAATTGCTCTTTTATTAGGAGAGGGGCCAAGACCTGATCCTATCGCTCTCAGAAATACGTTTCCATGGCTTGCCCAAACCCCCGCTTCCCAATTTATGGCTCCCCAACCCCACACCATAAGCCAAGTTGGTGCTGAAGCGGAATATGAATCAATTTCTGTTAGGTGGGAAAGTGTGCGACCTAAACAAGCCGAAGAATCTGCCAATTTTATGACGCCTGGACAACGTACGAGAATCATCATGGGAAAATCCACGGACTCTCGCAAAGTAAGAGAGCTTTACCGTGAAACAGTGCAATTCGATCCAGCGCGGGAAAAAGAACGGGTGGTGGAGGCCCTGGTAAACAGAGTTCTGGTGAATGGCGAGATTAAAAAGCGGAGTGCCGAGATTAAAAGACTTCGGGGCATAGAAGAAAATCGTCCTGTTGTTGGATCACAAGCCGCTGCTTCTGGTTCTGGCTCATCTTCAGAACGCAAATATACAGCCTCCGAAGCCCACCTCAAGATTGCTCTGGGGGAGGAATATGTAGAGGGGCATACCCATGAAGATTACAAAGAAAATTTCCGACGACTGGTGGCAAAATATGGCATGAAGGAAGAATTGCGCCGGGAAGTTGACTTAACGGATGAGGCCCTGGATCGGTTGGCTGAGATTTTTGAAACCGAGCGTCACGTATGTTTTGATCCAAAATTAGACGGCATGCCCTTCCACTACACGGCCTTTAATCACGGGCTGGCGGAAGACATGATGATGCTTTATCGGTCCTTTTCTGCGTGGGACTCTGTTCTTTCTATGAAACCCTATCAGGAATTCTCCACATTACGAGGCACCCATGCCTACATGAATCTGTATCAAGAGTTTAATAATGCTCTGGAGAAGTTTTATGAAGAGCATCGTAAGCTCTATATGGAACTTTATGAGAAGTCCCATGATCCAACGCAGATTGAACGTGATCCTCTCTATCAAGAATGCATGAGAGCAGCCTATGACAAACTCCATGAAATTATGGAAAGGACCCTGCCGACAAGAGATCATCTTCCTAATAATGGGGCTCTGTGGTTGTGGGTCAATGCCGCGATCGCAGCTGGGAAAGGAACCACCAATACTACTTCCTCAAGTGTTGAATATTTTCTGAATTCCCACAGTGTTAATGCCCCCAACGATGCAAAACGCTTTCAAGAAGCAACTGCTCTGAAGGGAATGAAAGCATCCTATGGACCGTATCAATCCCTCTTCAATCAATTTGTGAAAGTCCTTGCCCCCCAAGGAGGAGGAAATGGGGGATTTTTGCAGGTCTTTGTTAGATCGGATCAACAAGACGTCTTTTCTTATACTACAGCCCATGGGGGAGGAGAGCCCTATGGACATCCTATGAATGTCCCAGAAGCCGAAAGGAACCCTTGGGTTAGTAAATTGTTGAATCTTCTTCACCAGGCTGCAATTGACCCAGATAGCATAGAAAACTTAAAATTCGATCTCTTTAGAAAATCTTTAATTTCTGAAGTGTGCGTTTTGCAACATCCGCTTTTGATGCAGAATGAACGTCCAAGAGCTTGGGATGCAGCCACCACAAATCCCAACGAAGTGGATGCTCTAGCTTATGAAGCTCGGTATAATAATCCTGAGTTTCCCAGAGCCTTTGTGAAGGGGTACGATAGACATCCTATGACAGCAGATCAGCATGCTTTATTTGATCTACAACTTCAAAGAACGGCGGCGGCCCAAGCGGTGGGGTGGCTATTGCAAGATACATTTGCTCTTGAGGGGAGTAGCTATCAAGGAGAACCCTCGATAAAGAAACTCTATCGTATGGTGCACCAAGACCTAACAGGCGCTGCTCCTGTTGAAAAACCCTATACCCAAGCCCTGCCCTATTTAATGGAGCTGGGGAATGTGGAGGCTGTGAAAGGATTTTTAGCGATCCATCCGAATGCCCTAGAGGAAGCCAGAATTGATTTTAAAGATCAATTTGTCCTCTTATGCAGCAAGGGCAAATGGGAGATGGCTATCTATCTTCATCAGTTAATGAATGGGGAACAAAAGCTAACTGAGATATTATCCGAGCAAGACATCAAAAATCTTTTAAGATTTATTGCCACAACTGACTATTTTTCTAAAGACAGTGTAGACTTTTTTAGAGGGCAAATTGATATCAGTAGATTTGATCAACCAATTCAAGATTACTGGTTAAAATGGGCCCTTGATGGCGACGGTGATTCTGCTGTCGATGCATTGAGGTTTTTTTTAGAAAGTGGATGCAAGATTTCTTCTAAGTATCGAAAGTCTCTGGTGCAGACTTATTACAATAATTTACACAGCCTCAAACGATTGATTGAAGCAGGTTATCCTGTGGATCAAGAAAATGATCAGGGACAAACATTGCTTGAGGAGTTTCTAGACGCAAAGCCAACTGTATTAAATGGTGGCGTACAGTATGCGTGGGAACAGGCAGTTAGCTATCTGATTCAAAAAGGGGCTAACTGGAGGAGAGATCCCAATAACCCCATATTTTTTCAGTTTGGAAAATCTTTATCCTGCAACGATGAATTTCCAAAAATATTTGAAAGGATTCTTCCTGACCTTCAAACCCATAGAAATGGCGAAGGGCTTACTTTCTTACAATACAGACAGAAGGCATTTTTAGAGGGAGATGGAAATTATATAACTCCGGGGTGTGAGAAAAGTTTAATTCCTTTAGGGATGTCTTATAAAGATGCATCTTATGCTGAGTTTCTAGAGTATGCCCCAAACCCATCATCTACTTATAACGTTTTTTATGGTAGTAATCCTTGGAAATCTGTAGAGGCAAGAGAATGGCAAAGGGGGCTTAATGAGATATTAGAACAAGAGGATTTTGAGGCATTGAAACAGCATATAGCAACATATCCTGATTTAAGAGTACTAGAAGTTAATCGGAATCGGATTTCCCTAAAAACACCTTTAGGTGTTTTTAGGGCTATTAACGATGCAGCCTTTAAAACTGGCTTACGTTATGCAAGTTCTTTTGCTTTGGAAATTAAGAAAGCTTTGGCTCTTACTGAGCCAGAAGAAGTAGAAGCAGCCATTCAAATCCAGATAGAAAGATTAAGGTCCTCTATATCACATTTCACAGGATGTCAAGCTCTTGAAAACTTAAAAGACCTACTAGAAGCTTTAAAAAATCAGTATCCCCATCTTTATCAAAAATTTGAACAAAAAGAGCAACAACTTTATCTAAGCACCTCTATCGATCTAATGAAAGAATTGGTTGATCCTATAAAGCATGATTTAGAAGTGGCGATTGACGAAGGTGATCTTAGAGGCGTTAAAGCTGCTTTGGATCGCTACAAAACTTTAACCGAAGAACATCCTGAGGTCCCCTCTATGAACCTAGGGGGGCAACATGAAAGAAAACTTGGAGATTTTTGTAATACATTGCATGCTTTTACAGTAGCATCATCATATATTAATAAAACAGAAGTATGGAAAAAAGATCTTGATACCCATCTTAAAGCTGATCAAAAAGATCTGAAGGCGCTTGCCGATTTGATTGATCAATACCCAATGGAGGATGAGGGGCTTTCATTTTGTATCATAGATAGTGCTGGTGGTATTCCTCTTTATTATTCTCTTCTGCTCTCTGATGAGGCAGTAGAGGGTGATTCCCCAATCATGACAAGTCTGATCAACAAAATAAATCCTGAACATTGGCCCCAAATTTTAAACGAAGCCATAGAAAGACAACAATATAAATTTATTCAGGCCTTTTTCAGTCATTATCCTGATTTAGTTAAAATATTATCTAACCCTTCATTCAGATCTGTTTTACACTTTTTTGCTGACGAAGAAGCAATGCCAACTCTTGAAGCTATCCTTTCCCGAATTCCGAACTTCTTTACAGAGGGGGATGTTTTATTAGGAGAAGAGACCTATCGACTCATTTTAATGGTTTCTTTACTGAATGAACAAATTCGGGATCAAATTCCTTTCGAGAAATTCAAGATTATGAATTCTGGTATGGGAGGGCCTTATTTCTGGACTATGTTGCTTCTTCCAAAAAATAAAGAGTGGGCAATGCAGGTTGTTTCTAAAGATCCAAGCTTTCTTGAATTAAGATCCGTAGAGGGGTTAGATATTGAAAGCTTTGTATCTTTAGTAAAACATTCAGAGAAGCATCACACACAGATAAACCATATAGAGAGCACCTTGAAGGCCTTGAGGGATATTAAAGAGTCTTAATGCAAAAACCCATAAATGACTTTGGCGGTGGATTCATTAATCCCTGGCACTTTCATTAAATCATTTATCGTGGCGGTTTCAATTTCGCGGATGGATCCAAAGTGCATTAGCAGGTCCTTCTTGCGCTTGGGGCCGATGCTGGGGATTTGATCCAGCAAAGACTTTGTGGCCTTGGCCTCGCGGCCCTTGCGGTGGGCGCCGATGGCAAAGCTGTGGGCCTCATCCCGCAGGCGTTGTAGGTAATACAGGGTCGGTTGATCCTCATTCATCTGAAAAGATTTACCATCGGTTGTATGAAAAGTCTCCTCGCCTTTATTGCGGTTCGGACCTTTGCTGATGGCCACCATGGGGATATGGCTTAAGCCCAATGCCATCATGACATCCATGGCGACAGAGAGTTGCCCTTTCCCTCCATCCAATAAAATTAAATCCGGCAGAATTTCCTTGATGGATCCCTCAAACCGTCGTCTTAGCACCAATCGCATCATCTCGTAATCATCCCCGCCGGTTGGGGGCATCAAGAATTTGCGGTAGGCCTTTTTATCAAAGCCTTCTGGCGTTGCCACAATCATGGCCCCATAGGGGTTGGTGCCCTGCAGATGGCTATTGTCATAGACTTCCACACGTTGAAGGGGCGTTGCTATATTAAAAGCCTTCTGCACATTTTCCAAAAACGCCTCATTGGATAAACGCTCCAGCATTTTGCGAATCAAGGCCCCTTTGGCATTTTCAGCGGCATGCTGCAGAATCTGGAATCGTTGGCCTTTCTGGGGAATATGAATCTTCACCTTGCGCCCAGACTTTAAGGACAACGCCTCCTGCAACAACGATAAATCTTGCGGCGTGGTGCCCAAAATAATTTCCTGGGGAATCGGTTTACCCAAATAAAACTGGGCCAGAAATGCCCCCAGGATTTGTTCTGGGGAATCCTTGGGATCATGAATGGGAAAGTAGGATTTATTCCCATAATGACAGCCATGTCGAATGAAAATCACTTGGATACTGGCTTTGCCCCCCTCCATATAAATGGCAAAAACATCCGCGCTAGTAATTCCCTCAAGGTTAATACCTTGAGTCGTTTCCACCTGTGTTAGCGCCCGAATTTGATCCCGAATCACAGCAGCTCGTTCATAGGATTTTTGCTCACTTGCCTCCTCCATTTCCTGTCGCAGATCTTGCTTTAGGCTGTTGGTTTTCCCTTCTAAAAAATTCTGGGCCTTCTGAACGGATTTTAAATAGTCAGCCTCAGAAATTTTTTGAACACAGGGGGCTGTGCAGCGTTTGATATGGTATTGCAAGCAGGGCCGGCTACGTCCTGCAAATACATGATCCGTGCACGTTCGCAGCTTAAAGACCTTGGTCAAAAATTCCAAGGTTTCATTCACGGCGACATTGGAGGCAAAGGGACCAAAATACTCTCCGGGTTGATTTTTCGTCCCCCGATGTTTCAGCAGTTGGGGGTAGGGGTGATCAGTGGTTAATAGAATATAGGGAAAGGATTTATCATCCCGCATGAGGATATTAAACCGAGGCTTCAGCTTTTTGATCAGCTCGGCCTCCAATAACAACGCTGCCGTTTCGGTTTCCGTCAGGATGAATTCCATATTGCGGGTTAACGAGACCATACGGGCTAGACGCGTGGTCAATCGATTGGGCTGGGTATAGCTGGTCACTCGATTTTTTAGATTCTTGGCCTTCCCCACATACAACACTTGCGCATCCTGATCCAGCATACGATAGACCCCTGGCGTCCCCGGCAGCGTTTTTGCATGCTCTTGAATCGCCAGAATCCCTAGATCTAAATTAGTATTTGAATGATGGTCTGTCATAAGGATTGTTTTACCAGAATTGGGAGAATTAGGTAACTGGTTTTATGAGGCTTGAAACCACCCTATTTCGCCCACCAGGAGATGAAATAAGACGTCATGCCGGGGTCTAATTTGGGATGATCGATGGTATTTTGATAGGCCACATATTCTTTTTTCAGATGGGCGAGGGGGAGGGTGTAATAGCCAGCTCTCAAAATTTGGTCCAGGGTTTGGGCATGGATCATCAGTTTCTCATAGCTTTTAGCCTTTAAGATTTTTACAATCAGATCATCCACAACAGAATCCTTAATCCCAGGATAATTCTCAGATCCCATGGAATCCGCAGCCCCTGAGGACCAATAGGATAACAGCTCTCGTCCAGGAATTGTTTTTTGATGCCATGTATGAAAAATCACATCAAAGTTATGGCTTTGTTTTAAATAGTTGTACTGGGAGGGATTTAAAACATAAACAGATACATCAATCCCTAAAAGGCGTAAGTTCCGAGCCCAAGCTAACACCATTTTTTCATAATAGGGGGAGGGCAAAATAACATCGAATTCAAAGGGGGTTCCTTGATCATTCGTCAATATGCCCTCCACCATTTTCCAACCCGCTTTTTCCAATAATTGTTGGGCTTCTGTCAGGCGATCCCGTAGATCCCGAGGCCAATGGGCAGAGGTATCCTCATTTGCTGCAAAATCTGTGTTTTCAAAATAACTATGGGTTCGGGAAAGGGATTGATGATAAAGTTTATCATTCAACCATTCAAAATCAAAGGCTAGGGACAAGGCCTGCCGTACGGAGGGATTCTGAAACAAAGGTTTACGCGTATTAAATACCAGCACATCAATGGGAACGGGGTGATGGTGGGTGAATTCCTCTCGCAGAATCGATCCCTCATGGACAGCCGGAATATCAAAGCTGGTATGCCACCGTTTGGGATCTTCTTCTGTGTAGATGGTGATTTTCCCCTTTTTAAAGGCCTCAAACAACGCGGGTTGATTTCTGAAATATTCCACATGAATCTCATCAAAGTTATACCGCCCTTTGTTTACAGGGAGATTTTCAGACCAGTGATGAGGAATCCGTTGATATACAATGGACCGACCGGGGATAACGCTTATTATTTTGTAGGGGCCATTTCCCAGGGGGAAGTCTGTAGGGTTCTGGGCGTTGGCTTTGGACACAATAGGCATTTGCCCCAAAAACAAAATGGATTCTTTGGTGGCATGTTTTTTATCAAAACTAAATTTGACTTTATGAGGTCCTATTTTCTCTGCTTTCAAAACGCCCTTATACAGCTGTTGTTGAATAGGGGATCCCTGGGTCTGAAATAGATGAAGGGTGGCAACCACATCCTCAGGCGTGATAGGAGATCCATCATGCCAGGTGGCAGTGGGGCGCAAATTGAAGATAGCCCAAGAATAATCCGGGGCAACCTCGATACTTTCTGCCAGCAGACCATATAGGGAAAAGGGTTCATCTGCTGACCGGCTCATCAAACGGGTAAAGAGGAAATTCAATCCATAAACGGGAATTCCTCGGCCCCCCATGGGATCAATTCGATCAAAGGTACCAACTCTGCCAATTTTAATGATTCCACCTTTAGGGGCATTGGGATTTACATAGTCATAGTGGGTAAAACCGGCAGCGTATTTGGGAGAACCATAGCGAGAAATGCCATGTAGAGGGTTACTGTTTGCAAGGTTGGGAAAGCCGAAGACGAGGAAGATTACGAACCACCCCGACGAAAGTCGGGGTCCATACAGCGATTGCATTTTCGAGGCCTTCATTGTGTTCCATGCACTTGGACCCCGGCTTTCGCCGGGGTGGTTGGAAAAGGGCAAAATTTCATATTACACTCCTCAATCGGAGACATCACCGCTTCACCGTCTCAAAATAACACGCCAACTGATTTTGAATTTGCATGGCGATTTGTTCTAAAGCCAGGGTTTCAGCAGTCTTCTTGGAAACGATGGTGGAGTAATCTGCCCCTGTCAAAACGTTATAGGCCCCTGTGGCAGTGGCTTTGGACGTAAAGAGGGTTTTATCATTCTTTATATCTTTAATGCTATAGGTAGCTGTAATAACCTTTTCCACGCGGCTAGCGGTGGCATCCCTTAACACCCCAATGTTTTGCCGTTGGGTTCTTAAGGTAACTTCCAAAGAATAGAGAGGTTTTTGAGGCGTGCCATTGGGCGTCAGCAACGTCAAAAGGCGATTACGCAAGATTTGTCCCTTGCGATTGCTAATCATCTCTACCTTAATATTTTCTAAATTTTGGGAGGCAAATTCATCCGATTTCCCGTAAAGAGAATGGAACCCACACCCCCCCAGGGTTGTTAATAGACAAAGTAATACAAGCGCTCTATATAACAATGTTCACCACCTTCTTCGGAACAATAATAATTTTACGGGCAGGTTTGCCTTCCATAGCTCGCTGAACATTATCCTGGGACAGGGCCAATTTTTCAACCTCTGAATCCCCAAGATTTGCCTCAACCGTCATTGTTGCGCGCAACTTACCATTCACCTGAATCGCAAATGTCACCTGATCATCCACAATCATATTTGGATCATACGTGGGCCACGGGGCATTTGCAATAAGACCTTCTCTCCCTAGCATTGACCAGATTTCTTCGGCCAGATGGGGCGTCATAGGAGCCAGCAATTTCAGTAGCTGTAAAATACCATATCGCAGAACGTTTCCATTTTCAGGGTTTTTAGAATCAAGCTCCATCAACGCATTGGAAAGCTCGCGCATGCGGGCAATGGCCTTATTAAAATGAAACACTTCATAATCTTCGGTGACCAATGCCACCGTCTTATGAATCAATTTATAAACTACTAATAACTCAGGATCCGTGGGGATTGTTGGAGCAGATCCCTTTGGCAAATGGGGAATTGCGTCCTTCACAAATTGAAACAGCCGATTGATATATCGGGCAGTTCCATTCAGTCCCGCATCACTCCATTCGAAATCCTTTTCAGGGGGGCTGTCGGACAGAATGAACAACCGCGCCGTATCCGCACCATATTCCTGAATAATATGGGTTGGATCCACCACATTATTTTTGGACTTACTCATTTTTTCCGAGGCCCCAATTTTCACCGGCGCTCCATCGGATAGTTTATGAGCCTTACCTTTTTCAATTCTCACATCTTCAGGATAGATCCAATCGCCATTTTGATCCCGGTAGGTTTCATGGCACACCATCCCTTGAGTTAACAAACTTGAGAATGGTTCTTCAAAATTTAAGTAGCCGCATTTTTTGAGGGCGCGGGTGAAAAACCGAGCGTAGAGCAAATGCATTACCGCATGCTCAACCCCGCCAATATATTGATCCACCGGCATCCAATAATCCACCGCCTTTTTATCAAAAGGATTCGCAGAATTAGGCGAACAATATCGTAGAAAATACCAGGAGGAATCAAAGAATGTATCCAAGGTATCCGTTTCGCGCTCAGCAGGCTTGCCACACTTAGGACACGTTGTATGTTTCCAAGTGGGATGATTCGCCAAAGGATTTCCAGGAGATTTAAAATCCACATCATCTGGCAGTATCACAGGCAAATCATTAGCAGGCACCACGCTGCAATCCTTACAATGAACCATGGGGATAGGGCATCCCCAATACCGTTGACGTGACACGCCCCAATCCTTCAATTTGTAAACGATTGTGCCTTCGCCATTTCCTTGGGATTCCAATTTTTGAACAGCGGCTTTTTTAGCAGCCTCTACTGTTAATCCATCTAGGAATCCAGAGTTAATTAAAACCCCATCTCCCATATGAGCCTCGGTCGAAATATCGGGAATTTCACCTGAGGGAGTTGCTACAACGGGGATAATCGCCAAGTTATATTTTTTAGCGAGTTCATGATCTCGTTCATCATGACCTGGACATCCATAGATAGCCCCGGTGCCATAATCCATGAGGACATAGTTAGCCGCCAAGACAGGCATCCATTTGCCCGGAATAAAGGGATGTTCCGCCTGGAATGGCAAGACAATGCCTTTCTTTTCCGTGGTTTCTAAGGCCTTTTGGCTAGTCCCCAAGGCCTGGAATTCTTTAATAAAAGCCTGCAGTTCTGGAGAGTTTTTAGCAGCCTCCATCGCCAACGGATGATCTGGAGAGATGGCACAAAAGGTCGCGCCAAACAGGGCATCGGGTCTCGCGGTAAATACTCGGAAACTTTCAGCTGTTTGGGAACCCTTCACTTTAAAATTAACATACGCTCCCTCGGATTTCCCAATCCAATTACGCTGCATGGTTAGAACCTTTTCAGGCCAATTTTTTAAGGTATCCAGCCCCTGCAATAAATCCTCAGCAAAGTCAGTAATTTTTAAGAACCATTGGGACAGAAGCTTCTTTTCAACAGGCGCCCCTGACCGCCAACCTTTGCCATCCACCACCTGTTCATTGGCGAGCACTGTGTTTTCAACGGGATCCCAATTGACCCAAGACTCCTTGCGATACACAAGACCCCGGCTATAGAAATCTAAAAATAGTTTCTGGGCCTGACCATAGTAATCCAGATCGCATGTGGAAAGCTCGCGATTCCAGTCATAGGAAAAACCCAGAGTTTTCAACTGGGCCTTCATGGTGGCAATATTTTCCTTGGTCCATTTTAGGGGCGCAATACCGCCTTTGATGGCAGCATTTTCCGCAGGCAATCCAAAGGAATCCCATCCCATGGGGTGCAATACATTAAACCCCAAGGCTTTCTTTTGCCGCGCTACTGCATCGCCTAGGGCATAGTTCCTCACATGTCCCATATGCAACCGTCCAGAGGGGTAGGGGAGCATCTCGAGAGCATAGTACTTTGGTTTTTCAGAATCGTGGCTTACGTCAAAAGATTTAGCGTCATTCCAAGCCTTCTGCCATTTGGATTCAATTAGTTTTGCGTTATAGCGTTCCATGTAAGGCTTTTCCTATTTTGCTTTGGATTGAACGCGCATTTCCCGTGCCCGGCTGAGAATGCTTTCTTCGAGGGCATCCACGGTCTCAGGACTAACATCAACGCTGGCCCAATTCTTTTTAGCTTCATCATATTTTTCGTGGAAAATACTAACCTTCAAGGCATCTGCTCGTAATTGACGATCCAAAATGATCACATTGACCTTCAGGCGTTCATTCGGCGTTTGGGGCGATGTGTACCAGTCTGTAACAACCACGCCTCCAAAGGGCTCTACAGTCTTTAGGGGCATGAAAGAAAGGGTTTCCAGGGTGGCATGCCATAAATAAGTATTAACCCCAATTCCATATTCGGAAGGCTCATCTTTCTTTTTGCCGCCTGAGGTAAACGTCAAGGCATTATCCCCAAATACCCGACCTGGATGATCATATTCTTTTTTCTGATCCGTTGTCATGGCAGGCCGCACGTGGGGCCTGAAACCACTTTTCTCGCCTTCCCCAGCACATCCTGCCAGGAGGGATAAAATGAAGACATTCGTAAGATGCTTAATGTATTTTTGGGTCATCCATAAAAATCCTATAGTTGGAAGATATAATCAATACGCCAAGTTTTATCAGAGCTGTCTGCAGGATGCAAGGGGCGTGTATACATCTATCTCGAATCAGCAATACCCCTATTTATACCCAAATATATCCAAATCAAAAAAGGCACAAAAAAAGGAGGCACTTAGCCCCCCTTTTTTAATAGAACTTAGTAGATTTATTGACTTATAAGCCTATTACGTCCAGGCGCCTGTCTGGATGGGCAGTCCTAAATGCCTCTACTATATCTCTTGCTCTATCCTCAAAAGTATGTCTTGTAATATCCAAAAAGGTCAATCGGGGAAAGTTCTCAAGAACAATTTCTAATCCTGACCTCGCACTGCCATCTGTCTTAGAAAAAGGAAATCCTGCTAGGATGCCTCCAGCCTCTAAGGCTCCTTCTGGAAGAGTCAACTTCCCAGCTTCCACATTAAACCCCATGTCTAATACCCAGTTTTTTTTCAAAACTAGATTTGTAAGAGAAGGTACAGTCTTACTTAACAAAGCAAGATATTGGGGCTCTACATTATCATCATAAAAAGACAAATGTGTTAGATTATCAAACTCAGAAAGCGCTTGGATGGTCCTATGACTGCTATGCTCTATCCCACTTATACCAACGATACTGGCAACTTGTTTAGCCCCTTTAAAAGTTTCCATTAGGATGCGTTCATAAGGGGAAGGGCCATATTGAAGCGTCTCTGACGTTCTATTAATATTTTGATCAATATTAAATTCTATATTAGAAATAGAGTGTTCCTGGCAATATTCTTTAACCTGTTGTGAAAGGGGATGCCAAAATGTATTGCTGTTATCTGGTTGATCTCTGTTGAAATGGACATTAACCACACATGTGGAGAGTTCTCCATCAAGTCTAGTTTCAAAATCCGTAGTAAACATTGCCCTAGTTGAATGGTTAACAATTAACCCATTACAGTTGTTAGTAGTATGCGTTTGATCTTTTTCATAATAGTTCTCCTTTTTAAAAAAGGTTTATAACAATATAATTACATATAGTAATTTGTACAGTAAAAATCAAGGGGGCAACTTAAATAAAGTGGGGCGAGTGATGGGGTTCGAACCCACGACCTCCAATGCCACAAACTGGCGCTCTAACCAACTGAGCTACACCCGCCATAAAAAGACCTGCTCCCATAATTACTAGAATCATGAGAACAGGCTTAGAAGAATCTTCATGAAAAAGATTTTCCAAGTATGGCAAATTTTACAAGGGCGTCAAGCATTATTTTAATTGCTCAAAATCTAGGCACATGAAAAATCTTTATTCATAAGGATTCATCTGCACCCTTGTAGCGCCACACCGCGGAGAGAACCATGGTGGTACGCTTATTTAACCCGGATATAAAAACTGAGACCGAGAGGTAAAAAATGACTTAATTTTTTTATTGACACCTTTGCAATTAGAGAACGGCAACACTTTCTCTAAAATCCTGTATTTACAATACTTCCCAGGGTGGGGCGC
>CAYOCE010000029.1:0-16890 GCA_964402405.1 uncultured Hyphomicrobiales bacterium
TTTTAGACCTATTAAAATAATTCTTGAAAAACAAATAGCTAGTGATATTGTGCTCTGGTTATTTAGAAAAGACTGTTTGATTTTTAAGAAGTGTAAAATGAAATTATTAAAATACTTTTTGCCAGCTGTTGTTGGCACGTTTATTTACTCTGTTAATCTTTTAGCCGCTGACTTTTATGGAATAGGCCAGCCTGAAACTATTCCTTTACCTGGGGCTGCTGTTCTCCCTTTCTCTGATGATAGGTCTCCTTTTGATGATGTTGTTCGCGCTATTAATCAGAGACAGCCTCAAACTAATCCTATGGGACATAGAAGAGCGTGGCTAGCTGATATTCCTCCTGCTGAAGCCAGGATTCCTGGGCAAGAATTCCCAGGCAACGTTTACTCATCTAACGTAGATGACGAAAGGTCACTAGATAAAATTTCTTCTGTTGATTCTGCTACTGATATTTCTGAAGCCAGGATTCCTGGGCAAGAAGTCTTAGGCCACTTTTACCCATCTAACGTATATGACGAGGGGCCGCCACGGGAATTACTAAGTATCCATGGTTTAGGTGGGGGCCTTTCTCTACATATATTTCGACAAGATTCTCCAAGCTCCCCAGATCCTGTCTATATTTATAGGGAAGGGGGGACAAGAAAGTCTAGTGTTTTATTCCCCCTAAGACGGGAACATATTTTAAATTCAAGTTCGCCTAGAGACATAGGCAGTCATCAAATGGCAGCAGGCCCTGTTTATGTAATGACAATCGAAGGAAACGAGTGGCTTCAAAGTACATATCCTAATTTTCTAGATTCAATATCCCAAACCAATCCCGCGTCTAGGCCTTATGTCATAGGACCATATACTTCTGCTAATGCAGATCCCTTACATGTAGCGCTTCAGAGGGAGGTTATGAGTGGGATTGATAAATGTGAAAAAGTACGCAAAAGATCTGTGTATAGGAGGGATCTCTTCCGCCAGGCATACTGGCCGTGCTATGACGAGGAGAACACAAGGGCAGAAGATATATGTTGCTGCGGTATGACGTCAGATGCTTGTGTAATTTCTTTCTGTGCATATTGTTGGTGTCCGCTCTCATGCCCGATAGTATCTTCTGTAGCTTGTTGTGCCCCTGATTTAGTAATATATTATAGAGAATCGCGCGATGGTGTCACTGCTAAGGCAGCAGCAGACTATACAGATGATCTCTATAAAAAACTTAGGGGATGGAATCAAAAATTGAGCAAAAATTTGGCAGAAAAGTTTGATTTTAGGCAATTTTGGGCGGCAGGTTAATATCCAGAGGAAACTTAAGTCACCTCAGTAAAATTAAATAGGCTGGGAAAAGGTTTTCATGAACGTCAGGGAAGAGGGTTCCTTGGGATTCCAGGAGAAATTTTTCTTTGTTTCTTGAAGATTTAACATTTTAAAATCTTTTGAACAATGTTCTTGGAGTTTTTGATTTTGAAGCTCCGTAAGGTCCTCTTTTTGAGCCTTGTCCTTATCTTTATAAAGAGATTGTTTTTCTTTTTCTGTTAAAAAAGGATGGAATGTTGATGTTTTCCAACTACCAAACACCCCTATAAATTCTTTAAAAGATGAGGGAAATAAGGGCTGGGTTCCCTGATAGAATCGATCTGAAGATTTCTTTTTCCATTTATCAACAACGGGACTAGCCTCTTTTACAAAGGATACAAAAAAAGGAAACCGAGGAGACCCATCCCCGCGATAGAAACTACCAGAGGCATCTAGGCTCAGAAAGCAAATCAATAATAGGAAAACGTTGAAGGATATCTTAAACATCAATCTGCATCCCATCATAGCAAGGTTCTACATGGGGGGGTAATTGGGATTGAAGCGTCTCATAATCTAACTCTAGGCCTAAATGCGTGAGGTAGGCACGCTCGGGGTTAACGCGATTGATCCAGTGCAAACTTTTTTCCAAATGAGAATGGGTTTCATGGGGTTCGTATTGTAGACAGTCCACAATCCATACCTTAGTGCCCTTTAATGCCTGGAAAGCCTGATCCGAAAGCTGTGTCACATCTGTTGAATAGGCAAAATCACCGATTCTAAATCCCAACGAGGTGCTAAACCCATGATCTTGGTTAAAACAAATGACCTCGATATCATCCACCATGAAAGAAGGAGGTGAAATGACATAGGGAATCAAGAAAGGCTTATAGATATTAGGAGCAGGGGGGGGCATATAAAAGGCATACTCAAAAGACTTGTGCAGTTTTTCAAGCGTAATCGCATCCCCATAGACGGGAATGGGGTTTATATGGCGCCCAATGGGGGCTAAATCATTGATTCCATGAGTATGATCCGCGTGGGCATGGGTATAGAGGACAGCATCAACCCATTCCACATTTGCCTCCAGGAATTGAAGGCGCAAATCGGGAGAGGTATCAATCAATATCTTCTTGTCGTTGATTTCCACAAGAACAGAGGATCGTCTGCGCGTATTCCGGGGATTTTGAGGATTGCAGAGCCCCCAGCGATTTCCCAACATAGGAACCCCCCCTGAAATACCACATCCTAAGACAGTTACGCGAATTGACATAGCAGTCCTCTCAAACAAAATAGACAAGTGTATATATTAAAAATATTACCCCTAAAATGGGAATAGACCAAGCCATATATCCAAAGAAACTCGGCATTTTAATATGTTCTTGTTCCGCAATGGATCGGACCATAAAATTGGGGGCGTTTCCAATATAGGTCATAGCCCCCATGAAGACAGCCCCTGAGGAAATAGCAATTAATGTTTTATAAGAAACACAAGTTAGAACACTTGCATTTCCACCTGCCATATAGAAAAAGACTAAATAAGTAGGAGCGTTATCCAGGAAACTAGATAAAATGCCAGTTAGCCAAAAATACATGGCATTATGAGGAACCCCATTGGTGAATGTAAGATCCAAAAGCCCTTTAAATGGCCCCTGTGCACCTGCTCCTAACATGATTAAAATGGGAGATACCGTCAGAAAAATAGCCATAAATATTTTTGCAACTTCGGCTATGGGAGCCCAGTTGAAGTGGTTGCCATGCCTGGCATCCTTAGGGGAAAGCCATAAAGAAAGTCCACTAAACATTAATAGCAATAGATCTCTGAGGCAGTTTTCTAATTTTAGAGGGACGCCCCCTACATCAAATTCAATTCCTGGGTGCCATAATCCACTTAGTAAAACCCCTCCTATAACTCCTCCTAAGAATAATATATTAATAGAGCCATTTAGACGAAATTTTTGAGAAACTAAACGTTGAGAGGGAGCTGAAAGTTCTCTATTAAAAAACCAGGAATCTATCGCGTAAAAAATACCAATTAAGGGGACTCCTACAATTAACAAAGGAATTAATAAGTTTTCAGCAGGCCAAAAGAAAGGTACATCATATAAAAACCCTAGAAAGAGAGGGGGATCCCCCAGCGGTGTTAAAACTCCGCCAATGTTAGATACCAAAAAAATGAAGAAAATAATGATATGAGTTTTATGCTGCCGCCATCTATTGGCATGAATAATAGAGTGGATCAATAACATAGAGGCTCCTGTAGTTCCAATTAAACTGGCGAGGAGAGCGCCAGCTATTAAAACGAATGTATTACTTGAAGGTGTTCCCCGAAACCCACCGATTATCTGCAATCCTCCAGTTATTGTAAATAGCGAGAATAATAAAATAATAAAAGGAATATATTCCAGCAATAAGGTATGCAAAACAGTATAGCTTGTAACGTTAAACCCATATATCGCTAAGCATGGAACCAGAAATCCTAAACACCAAAAAGCAGAAATCTTGCCAAAGTGATGGTGCCAAAATTTGGAGGTTATAAGAGGTAGAAGGGCGATAGACAAAAGAATTCCTATAAAAGGAATGCCCCATAGGATAGAGGAATACTGGGGATGTGAATGAGCTTCTGCGGCCCACAAGTCTGGGGACCCCAAAATTAATAAAGAAACTCCTAAAAAGCTAAGCGTTTTTTTCATCGATTGATATACCATTTTTTTTATCATATAATCAGCAACTGCTTATGTACAGGAAATAAGGGGCTTCATAATAAAATGACCTTAGAACATTTTAATCCTCTAAAGAAAAAAATAGAAGGATATTCTAGAGCTGATCAATTGTTAATTAAGAAAGCCTTTGATTTCGCAGATAATGCGCACAAAGGACAACCACGGGCTACGGGAGAAGATTATATTATCCATCCGGTTGCTGTTGCAGGAATTCTTGCTGATATGCGGTTAGATGCGGGGTCTGTTGTAACGGGTTTACTCCATGATACAGTGGAAGATACAGATACTACCTTTGAAAATATTCAGAGAGACTTTGGCCCCAATGTTGCTAATTTGGTTCAAGGAGTCACAAAGCTTTCCAAGATCGAAGTCAAATCCCATGAAACAAAGCAGGCAGAAAATTTCCGAAAGCTTGTTCTGGCCATGTCTGATGATATTCGAGTGCTGTTAGTTAAGCTTGCAGATCGTCTTCATAATATGCAAACTCTTGCTCATAAGCCTTCTGCAGAAAGTCGCAAGCGAACTGCCCTGGAAACTATGGAAATATATGCCCCGCTTGCTGAGCGTATTGGAATGCATAAGATCCAAGAGGAATTGCAAGATCTAGCCTTGAAAGAATTGCAGCCCGAAGCTTATGAGTCTATCTCTAAACGTATATCCATGCTGGAAGTAGGTGAAGAAAATATTATTAAAGCAGGGGTTGAGGATTTAAAGAAAACTCTATTTAGCGTAGGGATCATTGGAAAAGTAGATGTTTACGGGCGAAAAAAAACTGTCTATTCCATTTGGCATAAGATGCATCATAAATATAAGGTACACTATAAAGATATGGGGCTTGAGCAACCCTCTGATGTGATTGCTTTTCGTATTATTGTCAATTCTGTTGCAGATTGTTACCAAGCCTTAGGAGCAATTCATGATAATTACGTTGTCTTGCCTGGTAGATTTAAAGATTATATTGGGACACCAAAAGCAAATCATTATCAATCTTTGCACACAGAAGTGATTGGACATCAACAACGACCTATTGAGATTCAGATTCGTACAAAAGAAATGCATGATATTGCTGAATATGGAGTTGCTGCCCATTGGGAATACAAAGAAACTCAATCTACCCAACATTCTGGAAAAGAGAGGGAGCAATATCTTTGGTTGCGTAATTTACTTGATATTCTAGAAACGGCAAATGGCCCTGAAGAATTCTTAAAACATACAAAAATGGATTTGCACCAGGATCAAATATTTTGTTTTACGCCTAGTATTGAAATTGTCAGCCTTCCAAAAGGAGCTACTTGCATTGACTTTGCTTATGCGGTGCATTCAGATATTGGAAATAAATGCACAAGCGCTAAGATTAACAATCGACTTGTCCCCCTAAGAACCCAGCTTTCTAATGGGGATCAGGTCGAGGTTATTACTAGCCCCAATCATGAGCCGTCCCTTGCTTGGGAAAAATTTGTAGTGACAGGTCGTGCTAGATCGAGCATTCGTCGTTATATACGCTCTAAAACACGAGGACAATTTATTGCCTTGGGAACACTCATGCTTGAAAAAGCCTTTTCAAAAGAAGGTAAAAAATTTGAAAAAAAAGTGTTCGAACCTATTTTAGAGCAATTTACTTGTCAAGATGTGGATGATTTATTAGCTGGGGTTGGAAGCAGTCAATATACAACCGGGGAAATTATTCATGCTCTTTTTTATGAACAATCTTCTAAGGTCTCTGGGGAATCGCTAGCCTTAAACAAGCCTACTTCAGGATCACCCTCTCCTGTTTCTATTAAGGAGTTAATTCCTGGAATAGCTGTTCATTATGCAAAATGCTGCCACCCCTTACCAGGGGATAAAATTGTAGGAATTCGTATAAAGCGTAAAGGGATGACAATTCATACTTTAGATTGCGATGTAGTAAGTGAATATGAAGATAAGCCTGATCGTCTAGAGGATGTCTATTGGAATGAACCAGAGGGTTTTCAATTCATGGGGCGGCTTAAAGTGTTTGTCATGAATAAGCCTGGAAACCTAGGGGTCGTCGGTACTATGATTGGGTCCAAGGGATGTAACATAGGGGATGTAAAACTTATAAATCGAGAAAGAGAATTTTCCGAGCTGATATTTGATCTAGAGGTAAAAAACCTTGAACAGCTGGAATCCGTTATTTCAAGCCTAAGGGCCTGTGAAGCAGTTGCTAAGATTGAAAGAGTATAGAGTAAAGTTTTTGGGTAAAAATGGTGGGCCAGGGAGGACTTGAACCTCCGACCTCACGCTTATCAAGCGCGCGCTCTAACCAACTGAGCTACTAGCCCCAAAAAGGGTTATGAAACATAAGGCACACTATACATAAAAGTGTAGGAAAAAGACAAGAGGAATTTTATAAATATTTTTATTCTGTTGTTGAGCTGTTATTAAAAAGAGTGCGAACCATTTCCATCTTTGGAGGAGACTCATATAACGGTGGCATTTTCAATGGTTATAAGGTGTTTGCCGTCATGTTCTCTTACTATTGTCATCCTGAGCAGCGAGCTTTAGCGAGCGTCGTCGAAGGACCCAGCACAAATGAGAAGGCGAAGCTTTCACTTTACCTTTTTTCTTACAAAGTGAGAACTTCGTTCTCTCATATGCCTCACCACCCGACTAAAAAAAGCAACAAATCTTACGGGGGAAAAATAAAGAGAAAGAGGAGGAAAGGAATAGAAGGAAGAAAAGAAATCGGGGGGGGGGGTGGCGAGGGGGCCTTTTCATTTTACCACATATTGGTTTTTTTAAACTACCCCGGCGGAAGCCGGGGCCCAAGAGAGCACATAATATTCAACACCTAGAAAATATAATAGCTGTATGGACCCCGTTTTTCAACGGGGTGGTCTTCAGAGGGTAGAAATGCTTCGCGTAATCTTGTAAGAATACAGCTAAACTAGGGTTTGCAGGCCGTTAGATTAAAAATCATATTTTTCATAAGGTGACCCCGATGAAGGATAATAAATACCTTTCTTTTTTAAATTAATGCTATATGATTATTAATCTAATATGACTTTTGTTTCTGCATAGTCTTTTCTTAATTGGTGATTTTATGAAGAATTTTATAAAAAAGTTTTTTTCTTACCTAAGTTTATTTATCTTCTTAAATCAGTCCATAATGATTCAAGTTATGGCGATGTCAGGCGATGATGACCTCAAAGTATCTTCTTCTACATCTCCATCAAAATTACCTGTTACAAAGGTAGGCGCCGAAGATTCGGAAGACTCAGACTGTCTTCATGAAGAATTATCAATGATATCATTAATAAAATTAATATTTGAGAAAATTGAAGAATTATCAGAAGGTAAAAGCAAGGAAGCTGTTATTAAAGAAATCTTAGACATTCAAGATCTTAGTATAAAATATAATATATTAACTGCCCTTCTTCCAAAATTTTATGCAGACAGGTTAACCAGCTCTAATTTTGAGAGCTACCTTAATCTTATGAAAGAAATAAGAGAAAAATCACCCTTATGTGAAACATCTGTAGCCTTACTATGCTCAAAGGTGCAAAGAGTTTCTTCTTCGTGTGATGAAAAACTAACGGAAGATCAATGGAGTCTCTTATTAAGGGAAATTCTTCAAACGACCGATGAATGCCTAGAGGCTGGGGCACCACTTTTTTTCACTAAGATGGAACAAATATACTCCCATATGAGTGAGCTATCTTTGGCTCCCTATGATGATGAGGTTATTAAAAAATTATATATGTATTATCATCTTATAGATTTTAATCCCTTTATGCCCCTTGTACCTCCTCATATTCGTCCTGATAAAGCTTGTTTAAAATTGTTCCTTTCCATCTTAAAAGGGGGGAAATTTAAGGGCCTTAAACCTCTTAAAAGAGAGGGGCCAGTTAGTTGTAGAGAGGGTTATTATCCCCCTTACTTCGAATCCTTGCTAAGCAGGAAAGGGGCAAGAAAAAAGACTTTGCCTTCTGTGGATGAAGATGAATCTTCTCAGCAAGTAACGACTCTTTCTGCGCATAACTCTTTATTGGATTTTAGTAATATACCTCCTGAACTATGGTTGGAAATTTTTTCATTCTTACCTGTTGAAGATGGTCTTTCAACATTATGGAGAGTAAATCAAGGCGTCGCATTTCTTTTAGAGCAATCTCTGCGCGATATTCATATTAATGGACAAAAAAGTCAAAAACCTGGCGAAAAGGTCAATATTTTTAGGCTCTTTCCTAATCTGACATCTTGCACTCTATGTTCTTTAACCAGGAGTCAAGTATTATTTGAAGAATTTCCACAATCTCTTAGAGTACTCACTTTGGCTGCATTTAATAGTAATGCACTAGGTATTCCAGAAACGTTGTACTTACAAGATATTCCCCCATTATTGGATCAAGTCAAAAAATGGTTAAATACTGATTCTACTTCTAGAGATAAGGTAATAATATCTCCTCGTTTAACCTTAACAATCTCAAAAAATCTATGGAAAATGCTTAGAGCAGGAATGGAAGCAGCGCCATTTTTGCATAGCTTAAAAATTATCCATAGAAGCGACAATTTCTCGCCTTTTGGAGTTACTCTTTATCATAGCCCAGAACCTCAACCTAAGGTAGTAGAAGTCCCGATACTAGATCATTTGGATTTATCTGAATTTCCTTCCGATGAAGTTCTCTCAGCTTTAACAACCTTAGTGCTCCCTGAACTCCAATCCCTTAATATATTAGAAAGAGCTACTTTTAATTTGAAGGATGATACTAGAACTAGCAGCATATTAAGGACAGTTAAAGCCTTAGATATTACTAAGGATAGAGAATTCGAAGATCGAATACTAACAAAAGATATGTTAAAAGAATTTCTAGTGAAAATGCCTGCCATAAGAAGGCTTGCAATTGATTCTCAAAAAATTTCCCCCCAAATTATTTTGGAAGGTGTTCAAGGCACCCAATTAACGCACTTGGATATTAAACACCCCATATATAGGGGAAATCCTCTAATTTTTTCAGATAAATTACCGGACACCTTATCTTCATTAACAATGTCCATCATGAGGCACTCTGAAACAGAGGAAACATTCCAAAAATTATGTGAATTAAGTAAAAAAAACCCTCAAATTAAAATTTTCACTCTATCTTTAGATGATACCTACAGTATTTTAGCGAGTATAGTAAATCTTTTAGACTTGCCCTTGGATGAATTGCACTTAAAACTTAGACACCAGACATTTGAACCCACCGTTAAAAGTCGTAATAGACAGCTTAATACTACGGTGTTTTCAGGTAGACTTGCCCAATTTTTAGCTTCACCAGATGCCAAAGTACGCACAGTGTTTCTCCCAAAAGAATTAGAATTTAGAAATTTTGATTTACTTCGTGAAATCTTAACTGCTATTCAATCAGTACCAGGTCAAGATAATGGAGTACGATTAAGAGAAGAGATCTAATTCTAAAATTTGACCTTTTAACCATAAGCATCAAAAAGAGAGCCTACATCCTCGGGAATTTCTTCTAAAAGCACGTCTGCCTTTAATTGATGGCGTAGCCAGGTGCGTTGGCGTTTGGCGTATTGCCTCGTTTTAATATGGATTTTTTCAATCATTTCATTTTGAGAAGAACTCCCCAGCAAGTATCCTTTAATTTCTGGATATCCTAATGTTTTGAAGATCATGGATTTTTCTTCAAGGCCCAAATTCATCAGACTTTCAACTTCTTCAATCGCCCCCCTCCTCATCATTTTAGAAAGGCGTGATTGGATATTCGCTTCTAAAATTTCCTTGGAGGGATTTAAAAAAATTGTTTCATGGGGATATTGTAGGTGTTTAACAGCTGGCGCGGATTGCCATTTCTTCAAAGAAACACCCGTATGAATTTTGACTTCAAGGGCCCGCATAATTCTTTGGCGATCTTTTGGCTTTAAGGTGTTTGCCATTTCTGGATCCAACTTTTGTAAGGTAGGATAAGGATCTGCCTGGTCAAATTGGTGGGCTAAATCTTCTCGGATCGATTCAGGAATAGGGGGGATTGGGCTAAACCCCTCCAAAAGGGCCTTTAGATACAGCCCCGTTCCCCCAACAATAATAGGGGTCTTGTGGAATTCAAAGGCGGCTATAATAGCCTTATTTGCGAGATCTGCCCACCGTGAGGCATCAAAGGATTCCGTCGCATCCAAAAATCCATATAAATGATGCTGAGATATAGATTGATCATCAAGAGGAGGTTGGGCAGAAAGGATAGGCAGGTCCTTGTACACTTGCATGCTATCCGCATTAATAATCACGGAATCGAATAGGGTACTCAGGTGTAATGCCAGATGGGATTTTCCACTGGCCGTTGGCCCCGTGAGGATTAATACTTGCTCTGTCATTTAAGGTGCCTTAATTAAAAATAAAAAAGGGGCTTTGAGCCCCTTTGATTATTTTCAAGAAACTATTTTTACAAAGCTTTAATGCGTGCAGAAAGCCTGGAAAGTTTCCGAGAAACGGTGTTTGCATGGAGCAAACCCTTACTGCTGGTACGCATCAAAATAGGCTGCATTTCGCGAAAAGCCTCTTGAGCCTTTGTTTTATCCTTGGACTCAATGGCTTCCTCAACCTTACGTACGTACGTACGCATACGACTATTGTTCTGACGATTGCGTACAGTTCTGGTTTTCGTTTTGCGAATGCTCTTGATACTTGACGAATGATTAGCCATAGTTCTTTAAATCCCTTTAAAATCAATGGGTATAAAATAAAAATTACTTCCTTAGAGGTGTTTTATACCATATGCCCCAGAATCGTCAAGGGTTTTATACGAGAAAATTCTGGTGGGAGATATATAGTGGTGTTGAAGGGTGCAACTTACGACAATATCTTAAAAGTTTACAAAATTAGAAAAAAAGACTATAGTACAACCAAGTTTTATAATCTTAATTACTAAAAATCAGCAACAAGAACCAGATAACAAAGGAGAACAACCATGTTGTCGCCAGTAAAAACAAAAACCATACGACTTTTTACATACTTTTGGGTTGTGTTATTCCTAAGTTCTCAAGGGGTAATATTTGCAGGACGGAGTGCTACGGAAATTGCTGTCACGGAATGGAATCCATTGTCTGGGCCTATTGTAACACCATTAAGGTCAATAGATGTTGCAGAAGGACTAGACAAAAAGTTAGGGGCTTTATCCTTAGCTGACGCTTCAGAACCCGCATCTTCATCAACCACCTCTTCAACAACATCAATTTCTGCCCCTTCCTCTACTTCTGCGTCTCCTGAGAGACACCCCTCTGTTGAAGAAGCTAGACAGCCCGTTATTCCTGGTTTTAGATCCTTTCTTGATGATTTAGAAATAGTTGGAAGATTATCAGAGCATGATTTTGTTTTAAGAGATAACTTGAGACAAATGATTGTTTTTCATAGAGTTTTTGTAGGTATGAAGCCAAAGTTTGAGCATAATGGTCCTCAAAAACGTAGTGGAATTGCCCAAGAATTCTCCCGAAGTTGGATTGCAGATCGATTAGAGGGACGCTCAGATCTATCAGATATATTAGATCAGGTTATTATGGACCGATACAGAGACGAAAGTAGCAGCAGCGAAGATGAAGAAAGCGAAGAGCCTACAAGACACTATAGTTGTATCCGAACAGCAAGTGCTGTTATTCCCCAGGCAGATGGCCCTGATCAGGTGAAATTTTATGCAGTGTACGATCAACTAAAACCTGGACGTCAGGAAGAGTTAGTATCTCCCAAACTAAGACCAGATGGATTTACTTTGAATGAGGAATGGGATCAGGAAATCTCTGCATTGGGTTATCTAGATTATCTAGCAGCTTGTTATGTTGGACATGTTGTTAGTTTTTCTAATAAAGGAATAAATAATATGAGTCTTGCCGGATGCTTGCAACGACTAAAAAGAATCTTTCAGGTTGATCCCAATTCTCACTATTCTATTGATTTTTCCCATAACTCTCTAAATTCTCATTCTATAAGAAATTTAGGGGTTCTTTTGGGGAGCTCACCATATTTAACTCGGGTTACAGGGATAGCCTTGAGCCATAATAGATTTGAACTAGTAGCAGGGTATCTTGAACCTCTTATACCCTTACTAATGCAAGATGCTTTTAGAGAGTTAGATGTAAGTGGTAACGATATTAAACCAGAAAATATAGATACATTATTAGACAATGCTAAATCTATTACTCAGAGAGAAGAGTCTGAAATTAGGCAAGGACTTTCAAAAATTACACTTTGATTAAAATCATACAAAGCTTAAGAATTTAATATGAAAAAATTTTTTCTAAATCTCTTTTTGATTTTTTGTCTGCTCCTGTCTTTTGCTTTAGAGTGTTGCTATGGGGCAGACATAGAACCATGGGGAGCTTGGGTAACTAACCTCCCTCAAAGATATCTTGACTGTCATTACAACCTTGCGCAACAGGAAATAGAGCTTAATAGACAATATAAGGATGCTTTAAGGGATTCTGAAAGGGCCAGAGATAGAACTACGCACGCTCTTTTCAGGTTAAGGGTATACGACAGAGAAACACATGAGATTATGAAAGAAGCTCCCATGCCTTCTGATCCAAATCCAGGGGTTCAAAATAAGCTCTTTTCTTTTCCCAGTGGAGAGTACATGTTTGGTATAGATCCTAGTAACCCCCAGGCATTTGTACCGAAATTTTGGAAGCATAGAAAAAAGGAGGGGATGAACAAGAAAAAGAAGGGTGTCACAACAATTTTAAGCAGTTGGCCCAAATGTGAAGAATTTATTATAAGAGAAGAGACCACCCCATTAGCAGATGCAGAAGTGGAAGCGGAATTTTTTCGTAGTAAAGTAGACCAACTATGTGAGGGTTTAAAAGGGTTAGTAGAAGTATTTGACGCAGTAAAAGAGGTAGAAGCTCAAATGTTTTTAGTGGAGGTGGCTGAAGAAGAGTGGAAAAAGCGTATTGCATGCAAAAAACATCCTATATTAGTACCAAATACGAACGTGGATCAAGAAACTGAAGGACATATTTATGATTCAGAGCAGGTTATTATGACCTATGTAGACCATTTAATTAATTTGCTGCTCAATCCTGACCATCTAGGTTATAAATTTTTAACGGCAAACGATAGGCAATATTATTTGGGATTTCATTTGCATACATCACGAGATATGTGTCCTTTTTGTCTTCATTCATTGCATATGAAAATAAGAGAATGGAATGGTTTGCTAGAACAAACATTTGGACAAAATAAAATAGTCTTTCTAGCAACAGCTAGTAACCGAACACCCTATGATAAAAAATTTTCATTTCTCTCAAAGCTATATCCTAAAACATATAAAAATACTATGAGATCCCTAGGTCCTCAGATGGGCTCTTTGGGAGAAGAGGATATTCTTACATTAGCACAACAACAAGGCCTCGTAATCCAAGTAGCTCTTGATCCTGCTAGGCTTTATGGAGCTCAATCCCCTAGTAGCACAACGGTCAGTGGAATAACCTCATCCCTACCAAGTGGTGGTAGCTCTAGTAGTGAGAAGACAACGACAACACTTGATCAATAATCTTATTTCACTCACAAAAAAAGGGACGCATACACGTCCCCTTTTAATCTTCTCAAATTATATTCTAATTAAAACGATCCACTCTTCCGAGGACCGCTGCTACGACGGGCGCCATCCCGACTGAAGGATGCACCGTCTCTGCTACCAAAGGATTTGCCTGAAGAGGACTTGCTACCAAATGGCTTGTCTCCAAAGGATTTTCCTGATGAAGATTTGCCACCAAAGGGCTTATCCCCAAAAGGTTTCCCCGAAGAAGATCTAGCTCCAAAAGGTTTATCTCCAAAGGGCTTTCCTGAAGATGATTTGCCAGCAAAAGGCTTATCCCCAAATGGTTTATCCCCAAAACGACGCTTAGCTTCGGGTCTGCCACCACTGCGGTCTCCGCGATCAAAACGATCACTACGACCACGACTATCCCTGCGACCACGACCTTCATCTGGGCCACGTTCTACAGGAGCGCCAGGATTGATCAAGCGTTGAATCATACGCCACTTGCCACTTTCATCAGAGGTAATGAAAGACAAAGCCCTCCCTTCAGCGCCAGCACGACCAGTTCTACCGATGCGATGGATATAATCCTCTGGACATTGAGGCAAATCATAGTTGATCACGTGCTCGATATGGGGCACATCAAGACCGCGGGCAGCCACATCTGTTGCCACCATAATGCGATTTCGCTTGTTTCTGAAGGACTGGATTACACGCTCACGCTTGCGTTGCTGTAAGTCTCCGTGAATGGCATCTGCACTGTGGCCTTTGTCTTGTAATTTGTCAGATAAATTATCCGCGCCACGCTTAGTCTTTACGAAAACGATGATGGATCCTTCGCGGGAATCAATTTCTTGCAGAAGCTTAGAAAATTTTTCTGCATGAGAAAGATGAACTGTATCCTGCTGAATTTTCGCAATAGGCTCGGTTGTGGAACCAATTGTAACCCTTTGGGGATCCCGCAGATACTTCTGGGAAATCTTAATGATATTCGAGGGCATGGTGGCTGAGAACATCAAGGTTTGACGTTCTTTTGGAAGATGCCAGTTGATTTCTTCCAATTGGTCCGTGAATCCCATATCTAGCATGCGATCCATTTCATCTAATACCAAAAATTTGGTATCTTTTAAAACTAGAGTCTTACGATTAATGTGATCGATAATACGTCCTGGAGTTCCAATTACGACCCTTGGGAAGCGGCGTAATTGGCCAAATTGCTTAACGATGGCTTCACCGCCAATTAAGACAGCACTTTCAAAGGCAGGCTTTCTTCCCAATAATTGATCGAGGGTTGCCTTAACCTGAATCGCAAGCTCACGGGTTGGCGTCATGATAAGCGCTGCCCCCTGGCCATTGATAAGATTCGCTACGATAGGTAGCATATAGGCAATGGTTTTCCCCGTTCCTGTTTGAGCAGAGGCCAACACATCTTTGCCCTCCATGGCAATGGGAATAGCTGCCTCTTGAATAGGGGTTGGTTCTGTAATTTTCATTCTGTCCAAAGATTCCAAAAGAAAATCAGGCAGACCAAAAGTAAAAAAGTTTTTCATATTTGTCATTTAAATAAATCCAAAAAAAATAAAGTAGGAGAGGCAAACATATGCCTTCCCGTTAAATAGGTATATATTGTTATTTTTCAAGTGGGATTGACAAACTGTGATGAATTAATTTGGCCACATCTTTTTCAAGACATGAGATTTTGAATATACTCATCTTCATTCATAAATTATGGATTGTTAATTAAATACTAATCCAAAATTTTGAAGCCCGAAGAGTATAGGGTTAATTAAACTTTCCGCTTTCTAGCCTACTATAGGCTGATCAACGTTTACTCTTTGGCTTTGTCAGGGGCACTCTCTCCACGCATATTAAAAGATGCCTTGGCAGAGAAACCAACCAGCATAGGCAAAATTACATATGCATTAGGGTTTTGAAGTTTTGCGAGGACATCCAAGATCTCTTACTTTAAGGGAACTCAAACACACCCCACAACCAAGAACAATATACGAACCTGGGTAGAATATTGCATTGAATAAAAGAATCATAAGAGATTATTTACCCAAAGCGTTGAACGCTTTCACGTTCCTAAATCTCCACCTGCGTGAAGATAATCAAAAAAGCCAGCACCCGAAACAGGCGCCAGCTATTTCAAATCTTGGTAATTAGTCTATTAACTTTAAGTTAACAGCTGAGGTCTTGCCTTTGTTTGTAGCAAGCTCATAACTAACATGTTGGCCTTCTTGAAGGGAGTTCATCCCTGCCTTCTCCAAAGCCGTTACGTGAACAAACACGTCCTTGCCGCTTTGATCGGGCTGAATAAATCCATAACCTTTGCTTGAATTAAACCACTTGACGATACCAGTTAGCATTAATAGTCTCCTTATTACACCGTGCTTACTTCCGCACCCAAACTATTTTGATGCGGATAGAGTCTTCATAACTGAAGTTACAGCCCCCTGTCAAACACAAAAAATCAATAAGAACGATTATAAATCAAACGTAAAGTCAAACTTGTGTGAGTTAGGAAGGTTTCACCTCAAACTCATTAAATTTCATTAGTACACACCTTTTGCCCAAAGTCCAGAAGAAAGTTCACATTTGACAGAATGTTTATTTTGGGTAAAGTACGCCTGGGTGCCAAGGTTATGCAAGAAGTCTATTGCTAAAAGGAGAATCAATGGCTACGATCAAACAGTTAATTGCGGGATACAAGCGATTTTATCAAACGCATTTTGTGAAAGATAAAGCTCTCTATAAATCCCTATGGTCCAACGGGCAGTCTCCGAAAACACTCGTGATTGCTTGCAGTGATTCCCGCAGCGATCCATCGATTCTAACCGCAGCGCAGCCAGGAGACCTATTTGTTATCCGAAATGTGGCTAATCTAATTCCCCCCTATCAACCTGATAAGGGTAGTTTTCATGGTGTCAGCGCAGCGTTAGAATTTGCCATTTGTAATCTTAAAGTAGCAAACGTCATTGTATTAGGACATAGTGGTTGTGCGGGGATTCATGCCTTGGGGCATGACGAACCTAACCCTGATCGATTTAGCTTTATCTATCCGTGGGTTAATATTGCAGCTGACGCCAAGAAAGAAGTATGTCTCCATGGGGCCTGCTTAACAGGAGAAGAGAAAGATCGCCATCTTGAAAAGGCTAGTATTCTTATATCCATGCGAAATCTTTTGACCTTTCCCTGGGTAAAAGATCTGCATGACCAGGGAAAACTCAATATTCATGGCTGGTATTTCTCTATGCAAGACGGGGCCTTGGAATCCTATAATCCTGAGACAAAAAAGTTTGCAAGGATATAAAGAAACGCAGTGTACAAGTTTAGGTTATGATTAATAATGCTGTCATCCTGAGCAGCGAGCTTTAGCGAGCGTCGTCGAAGGATCCAGCAC
>CAYOCE010000030.1:0-12568 GCA_964402405.1 uncultured Hyphomicrobiales bacterium
CGCCTTTCGCCTTCGCTAAAGCTACGGCGTAATTTAGGCTATGCCGTGGCGAGTCATCGGGAGTAAATCCTTTTTGTGGTCGTGGCTCGCTCCTGGTGTGGAAGTGGTTGGAAGAAGTATGAGGGTGGTCTAAATTTCAAATCAATTTTAGTTTTCTTGATATAAAACTTATGATAGGGTTTCTAATACCAAGTCTCAGAAATAAGTAGGCGTATTATCAAGTAATTTTGAGGGGTTTTTTTATACCATTTGAGGTAGGGTTATCTAGATAAATCACTGAAAGTGGGGCGAAAAAATCACCAAAGGAACGAAGAGAAGAGCCTTACTTATTTCTGAGGCTGGGGATAGATCTTAAAAGGAATTCAGATCCACTATGCATCCGCGTAAAACTAAGATTGCTGCAACTCTAGGCCCTAGTAGTGGGGCACCTCTCATGATTTTGAATCTAGCACAGGCTGGGGTAAATGTTTTTCGCCTGAATTTTTCCCATGGAACCTATGACACTCACCAAAAAAATGTAAATTATATCCGAGAGGCAGAAAAGGCTCTAAAGGTTCCTTTGGGTATTATGGCTGACTTACAAGGGCCTAAACTAAGGGTTGGTGTTTTTGAATTAGGTTCCGTCATTTTAAACAAAGAGGCGAAAATTACCCTAGATTTGGATCCTACTCCTGGAAATGAAACTCGTGTTTGCCTGCCCCACCCAGAAATTATAGCGGCCTTAGAAGTTGGAGATTTTTTGCTACTCGTTGATGGCAAAATTAAGTTGTGTGTCCTTGAAAAAAGTGCAGACAAATTAGTGGCGAAAGTTATTATAGGAGGCAAGCTTTCAGATCATCAGGGTGTCAATATTCCCCACAAGAAACTTCCCATTTCAGCCTTAACGCCCAAGGATTTGAAGGATCTGGAATTTATTAAAACATTGGATGTGGATTTTATTGCCCTTTCCTTTGTTCAGCATGCCTCGGATATTGTGGAGCTTCGGCAAATTATTGGAAATCAGTTTTTAATTTTGGCAAAGATTGAAAAACCCCAAGCCATTTATCATTTAGATGACATATTGGTGTTGGCTGATGGGGTGATGGTGGCACGGGGTGATTTGGGGGTCGAGCTTCCCATCGAGGATGTCCCCAGTCTTCAAAAGCAAATTATTCTAAAGGCCCAGGAACATGGAAAACCTGTTGTTGTTGCAACCCAAATGTTGGAATCCATGATTAATGCCCCAACACCCACTAGGGCTGAGGTATCAGATGTAGCCAATGCGGTATACGAAGGGGCGGATGCGACGATGTTGTCGGGTGAAACGGCGGCAGGATCTTATCCATTAGAAGCAGTTCAAGTGATGCGGAATGTTATTCAAAAAACAGAAATATCGCCCCAATATAGGCCTATCCTTACCGCCCTATCCCCCATGCCCGAATCAACGGTGGCGGATGCTATTACTTCGGCTGCCAAGCAAATGGCGGTGACCATAGGGGCGAGTGCTATTGTGACCGTAACCGCCACAGGCAATACAACTATAAGGGCTGCAAGGTTGCGGCCCATGACTCCTATTTTAGGATTAACCCCAACGTTGAAAGTAGCGCGACACCTAACATTAAACTGGGGCGTGATTCCCTTTGTTGTTCCCGATACAAGGGATTTCGATCAGATGGTTCTCCGGGCAACAGAGGTGGCAAAAATGTTATTAGGGGCCGGAGAAGGAGACCAGTTGGTTTTGACAGGGGGAAAACCTCTGGGTATTCCAGGAACGACAAATTTTGTGCAGGTACAAAGAATATAGTGTTATGACAAAAAAACCATTTCATAGAAATATTAAGGAAAACCCGGATAATTGGATTTACGGTTATCACGCAGCCTGTGCTGCCCTTCAAAATCCAAAGCGCGTTATTAAAAGGGTGTTGATGACGAAGTCTGTGCAGCAGACATTGGCCTCACAACTCAATTTAAAGAATTTTCCTGTAGATTTGGCATCGGGTGCAGAAATTGAGCAACTCGTCGGCGTTGGCGCGGTACATCAGGGGATTGCGGTATTAGCTGATTCTTTAGAATCCTTGGATCCCCAAGATATTTTAGATTCAAGACAAGCCAATCAGGTCATTGTTTTACTCGATCAAATTACAGATCCCCAAAACGTAGGGGCAATTTTACGCTCTGCTGCAGCGTTTGGAGCTGGGGCCGTTGTGACAACCGAACGTAACAGTGCCCATATGGGGGGGGTTCTCGCCAAGGCAGCATCGGGGGCGTTGGAACAAGTGCCCCTCATTCAGGTAACAAATCTAGTCAGGTTTATGGAAGAGTTGCAAGCAGCTGGTTTTTGGTGTGCTGGGTTAGCTGAGGAGGGTAGAAGTGTTCTAGATACTAAAGACTTCTCGGGCAAGTGGGCCGTTGTGATGGGGGCTGAAGGCAGCGGTCTTCGAAGACTCGTCAAAGAAACCTGCGATTATTTGGTGCGACTACCCACGGTTTCAAGTTTTACCACCCTTAATGTATCAAATGCTGCCGCTGTTGTGTTATATGAAATATTTAGAAATCAAAAGGAAGAAAAACAATGATCCCCCTTTTTTCACAGGAAATACTTTTCGTTATTTTATTGGCTTATTTGGTAGGTTCCATCCCCGTTGGGCTGCTGCTGACAAGATATTTTGAAGGAAAAGATATCCGTAAAATTGGATCCGGCAATATTGGGGCCACCAATGTTCTAAGAACCGGAAACCGTAAGCTTGCCCTTGCCACATTGATTTTAGATTTAGCCAAGGGATTCGGGGTTGTGTTTATTGCAAAATCTTTTGGAGAGATCGCCATGCGTATTGCCTTTGCAGCCGTGGTATTCGGGCATATTTTTCCCGTATGGTTAAAATTCAAAGGAGGCAAAGGGGTTGCCACCTATGCAGGGGGACTAACAGCAGCTGTATGGCCCTTGGGGCTAATGGGAATTGGGATTTGGATTTTAACCATTAAGGTTACGCGCATTTCTTCCCTTTCTGCTATTATAGCTGCAGCATCAATACCTCTTATTGCTTTCTTTGTGGTCCCAGAACCTTTATTTGTTGAACTTACCCTTCTAAGTCTTTTGATTATCCTCACGCATCAGGATAACATCAAACGCCTCATCAATAAAACAGAAACAAAAGTGAACGGATAAAGAAGTCTGTCCTTGATGAATTCCCCAACACCGATTATAGTGCCCATAGGGCCCAGATGGCGGAATTGGTAGACGCGCTAGTTTCAGGTATTAGTGAACATCTGTTCGTGGAAGTTCGAGTCTTCTTCTGGGCACCACTTTGTTTTTAGGAATCTTCAAATGCGCATTTATTACCATAAAAATGATTTGGATAAAGACATCATAGTCAAAGGATCTATTGCTATTGATACCGAGGCTATGGGGCTTGTGACTGCGCGAGATCGTTTATGCTCGGTCCAATTATCCACAGGGGATGGGAACTGCCATGTAATTCATATGGAGCCCAATAGAAAATACCATGCCCCTCGGTTGACTGCTTTACTAAATGATCCAACTATTATCAAGATTTTTCATTATGCCCGTTTTGATTTTGCCATTTTAAAGTATTATTTGGGAGCGGTTTCTACCCCTTTATACTGTACCAAAATTGCTTCCCGATTAACGCGTACTTACACAGACAAACATGGCCTTAAGGATCTATGTGCAGATCTATTAGGCATTGAGTTATCAAAGGAAGAGCGTCTAACAGATTGGGGCAGTGATACCCTAACAGAACCGCAGCTAAAATATGCGGCAACTGATGTTTTACACCTTCATCAATTAAAAGAAAAATTGGATCAAATGTTGCTACGAGAAGGGCGCACAGAACTTGCTCAGAAATGTTTTGATTTCATTCCTACCTGTGTAGAGTTGGATCTACAAGGATGGGATGCTACCCGGTTTTTTAATCATTAGTTCACTTTTTAACATTGGACTAGAAAAATCAATCGCCGTATGGATCCTGTTTTTCCACTAGATGCTTCTGAAGGGAAAGAAATAGATTGACTATAATATTTTTTTATTATAATTAAAATACAAAAATAAATTATTTGTGGTAAGAAATGATGATTTTGAAAAACTTTTTGAAGAAGAAATGGATTTTTGGGTATATTTTTGGGATTGTTATTTCCCCGGTGTACGCGAATACTTTTGTTTTTATGGTTCAAGATAAGGAAGGCCGCTCTTATACTGTTCGTCCTTTGGGATATACAGATCAGGGGGATTGGGATCGAGATCAGCTTGCTCTAGATTTAGAGGGAAAAGATGCTTTATCTCAAGCTAATGAAGAAAATGCAGCTAGCACAGGTGATATATCTTATCTGAGTATCGAAAGAGATTTGAACAAAGATGCCATTGTGCAGTATTTTATGTGGCAACGGCAGATATATGAAGGATACGGACCCGTGCTCGAGGAGAGGTGGGTGGTGTGCGATGAAACAGGTGTTGTTGGAGAGTTTGATTATGCAGGTGAAAGTACGTCTTTAATCCATCCTATGTACCGTGGTAAAGGTCTTGGGAAAAATGCAGCTGTGCCCATACTCGACTACTTATGCTCAAAAATTGAAACACTTTATGTCAAACAAACAATTCGGGATGAAGAGCAAGCTAAGCAAGCGTTTAATGGGGATTTTCTGAATACCATACAATCATTTGAGGATTTTAAAAAGAAATATCTACAATTATATGAGGTAACATATGTTCCTTATGAAGGGTTTTATGGGACCATTAGTATTCACAATATTCCCTCTTTGAAAGTGGCTCTCTCTCAACATTGTAAGTCTTTCGAGGTTGAGGGGCACGATATTCGGGTCAATTTTCCCCCCAAGTCAGAAGCCCCTGAAGTGCGTGAACTGGTGGAAAATCTTGTTTCTACCGATAGTCCTATAGGGAGAGAAGAAATATTTAATAAGTATAAGGAAGAGATGGAATAGAGAACATGGGTACTTCGGCAGTAAAAATAGAAGAGTTTTCTATTTTTAACACCGGACTGGATAGCATTAATATTTTTTAATGAGGCAACCTTGGGGGATTGCCCTGTAGAGGGCTACATTTATCCACAAATTTGTATTTTTAACATCAAGCCCCCGAATGACAGGGTTTTTTGGTGGGGTTGGTTTAGAAACTACTTTCTCTAAATTTCTTACGGTTTAGTTTCTTTACTATTATTTTCTTGTAGCAACTTAGCCCATAATTTTCTAGTTTCTTGAAATTCTGCATCATGCCTTTTCGTATCCTCCCGAATACTATTGGTGATGTTATGGGTTTCTTTTTGCATTTGATTAATGGCATTTACAGAAGCCTTCCATGTCCAAAAGCCTACCCCTACGATGCTACTAATAATAGTTAAAGTGTGTAAAATGGAGGTCAAGTCCATATGTCATCTCATTATATGCTATTCACGTATAATAATTAGTACCCCACATTTATTTTTAGCGCAAGTAGAATTTTTGCTTTCTTCCAATATATACAGCGTGCTCAGTCAACAAAAGCATAAAAAAACCCGGAGAACTGCTTAGCTCGCCGGGTTTTTTTCATCTAAATTTTATGGACTATACTCTTCGGATTTCAAAATGTGGGAATCTTTCTTCCCCGATTAGGGGAAGGAAGATCAGTGATCGTCAGATCACTAATTTAAATGAGGGACCGAGGAGGGATAATGTATTCTTCATACATGCCCGACAAAGGTACCCGGGCCGAAGGCAATGATTCACGGCCTTCAGGCAACAATCCATAAATGTAATGCGTGGATTGGTAATTGTTAATGCGTGAATCAGTAAATTTTACAATCCACAGTTTGAAGGACGAGGAGTATATCAATTTTCCAACAACTTCTGCCACCATCCCTTTTTCTTTTTCTGGGAAGCGGTAGCTTGTTTTTTCTGACTCTTTAGCCAGTCTTCATGGGTTCTAAGTTGTTCTGGATCTAAGAATTTTTCCTTGTGAACCACGCCTGTTTTTTTCGAGCTTTCTTTTTCTGAAACCTCCTGATTTGCAGGCTCTTTTTGAGCATGATGGGGTTTCTGGGGTGCACCCGCATTTTCCTGAGATCCAGGCTGGAGGGGTTCAGGGGCATTAGGTTCTTTTCTAGGTCCTTTAGGGAACTTACGTTTGCGATCTCTTTTACGCCGATCTTTTTGTTTTGCTTCTCCACCAGCCCCCTCAGAAGATTCCATTGGGATGTTTTTTTGAGCTTCCGTTATCTCAGCAATTGGAGCCGCAGATTCAGAAGCCATTTTGGGATTAGGTTTTCTCTGCCCTTCATTATTGTGTTGAGGCTTCTTTTTTGATTTCTTGGCATGATCTGTGGATCGCGTATCTGGCCTTTTTTTATCAGCTTCTGGTACTTGAGCTGTTGATTTCAACAAAGCTCCTTCATGATTCGTTATGCGATAAGTTCCCAAAGCAGAATCTTTATCCTGATGCAAACGAATGGTCAGCCCATATTTTTCTTCCAAGCGAAGCAAATCTTTTTTCTTTTCATTCAATAGATAAAATCCAACATCCGAGGATGTGTGAACATTAATTAAAACATTTCCTTGCTTGATTCCCTCTTCCTCTAGGGAGCGTAGTATCTGCAGGGCAAGGGCATTTGCTGAGCGAATATACCCTGTTCCACTACAGTGGGTACAAGGTATAGCTGTGGCCTCAAGGACATTGGGCCTCAGGCGTTGACGGGACATTTCCAACAGCCCAAAATTACTAATGCGGCCTACCTGAATACGCGCCCGATCTTCTCGCAAGCAATCCCGCAGTTTCTTTTCAACAGCCGCATTGTTTTTACCATCAATCATATCGATAAAGTCAATGACAACAAGACCTGCCAGATCTCTAAGGCTGAGCTGACGTGCAACTTCTTCGGCTGCCTCAAGGTTTGTTTTTAGGGCTGTGTTATCAATGTGACGCTCAGCCGTTGAACGTCCCGAGTTGACGTCGATAGAAATTAAGGCTTCGGTGATATCAATAATGATATATCCACCGGACCTTAGGTTAACACGATTATGGAAGATACTATCAATTTGCTCTTCAATTTTATATTTATAAAACAAAGGAAGAGTCATGTCTTTGTAAGGTTGAACCTTCTTAGAATGGCTGGGCACCATATTTTTCATAAGGGCTTTGGCAACTTTGTATTGCTCGTCGCCTTCTATTAAAATTTCATCCACTTCTGGAGTGTATAGGTCTCGGATAGAGCGCTTGATCAGATCTCCCTCCTCATACACCAAGGAAGGCGCTGTTGCCTTCAGAGTTCCATCCCTAATTTCACTCCATAAGGTCAGCAGATATTTGTAATCCCGTTTAATTTCAGTGGTACTGCGATCCAGGCCCGCTGTACGCACAATTAAAGACATGCCTTGGGGCATTTCAAGGGATTGAATCAATTGCTTGAGGCGTTTTCTATCGCCAAAATCCGTAATCTTCCGAGAAACTCCTCCCGGATTAGAGGCATTGGGCATTAAAACACAATACCGGCCTGGCAAAGAAATAAAGGTGGAAAGGGCAGCGCCTTTGTTGCCACGCTCTTCTTTGATAACCTGAACTAAAACAACTTGACGTGTTTGAACAACTTCCTGGATTTTGTAGCGCTTAGTTAGGGGAGTACCATGCGTATCCTCGTCATGCTTTCCAGTTTCCTCTGAAGAAGCTGCATCCTCCGCTGTATCATCAGAAGTTTCATCCGCTGTATCTTCAGATTTTTCCGGATCGTCCCGGCGATCCTCCATAGGGATCCTAAAATAATCGGGGTGAATTTCGGAAAAAGGCAAAAACCCATGACGCGCTGCCCCATAATCCACAAAAGCTGCCTGTAAGGAAGGTTCTATGCGAACAATTTTAGCGAGATATACGTTCCCTTTTAATGTTTTTCTAGATGAGTTCTCAAAATCAAAATCAACTAACAGATCGTCCTTGACAATCGCCACCCGTGTTTCCTCTGGGTGAGTTGCCTCAATAAGCATACGTTTAACCACTGATATAGCTCCAAAATTTCTTTAAAATGAATATTCCCTTCGCGTCTCAAGCTATGGGTCTCTAAAGTTTGGATATCTGCAGGACGCATGCATAAAAGATACATGTGCATTCCCCGATTCCTTAGCTTACTTCCTATAGTTTGAAATAGTTCAGGTATATAATATTTCAATTTAACATTAATCCAAAAAAACTTAAGAAGATACCCCTACACCTGTATTGGCATCCTTAAAAAAACCTAAGAATTCCACCTAATTTTCAACCTAGCCTTTCCCGAAGGCTCCGGTTATGATAAGTAGAGCGATTTAAATTCTATACTGCTTAATTTGTACCCTAACATACTTTTTGATGCAAGACGAAGATTAGATTTTTTTGAAAATCCCATAAATGGGCTGATTGATATATGAGACATACCTTTATCACGAATTGGCTAATCCCTCTCCGCTGGATTATATTTTATTTTCTGATCAGCGGATGTCCTATTGACTGTTTTGCAGGCAAAAATCCTTGGATTCAGATGCGAAGCGGTCTTCAAAAAGACTTTACCCGCATTGTTTTAGACAGTTCGCATCAACCAAAGTGGGAATACGAAGTTCTTAACAAAAAAATAATTCTCAAAGTTAATCAAGCTATTTTAAAAAACTTAGACCCAGAGGATATCAGGCTTCCAAGGGCAACGGGACTTATTAGAAATGTATATCTAGAAAGAACCTCTCAGCAGGGGATGGATGCTCATATTCTGTTCAAATTTCCTGTTAAAATTTTAAAGGCCTTTACAATTCCCCCTTCTGCAGAAAATCCTCATTACCGAGTGGTTCTGGATGTTACCAAAGTTTCAGTTGGAGAACCCATAAAAACAACAACAAAAATACCCCAGAAGAAAGCTGCTGAAACGCCTACAAGAAAAGAGCCGCCCAAAAAAGTTACACCACCTACAGAAGAAGTTAAAATAATTGCGCCCCAGACAACTGCACCACAGGTAACCCTAGAAAAACCTGCTTTACGGCCACAATCTAAATGGCCTAAAATAATTGTAGTTGATCCCGGTCATGGGGGAGCAGATCCGGGGGCCATTGGATATACAAAAACCCGTGAAAAGGATATCACTTTGGCTATGGCAAAAACATTGAAAGAGGTTCTGACAAAAGATAAAAAATATAAAGTTATTTTGACTCGTGATCGGGATAAATTTACTTCTCTGACGGATCGTGTTAAAACAACCCAAATGTCGGGGGCGGATCTATTTATTTCTCTGCATGCGGATAGCCACGTGAAATCAGAATCACGGGGGCTTTCCATTTATACCCTGTCAAAGGTAGCATCTGACCAAGAGGCTGCAAGGCTGGCTGCTAAAGAAAACAAGGCGGATTTGTTTTTGGGACTAAGTCTGGATTCACAGTCCCCCGAGGTTGCCGGTATTTTAATTGATTTAATGAAACGGGAAACCATGAATTTGTCTGCAAAGTTTGCGAGTAAGCTTGAGGAAAAACTACGCCCTCGGACAAGATTCTTGGATAATGGGCGCCGGTCTGCCAATTTTGCTGTTCTTAGAATTCCTGATATTCCAGGTATTCTTGTAGAGTTAGGTTATATCTCAAATCCTCAGGATGAAAAATTGTTAAAAACAGATGATCACCGACAAAAAGTTGCCATGGGGATTAAAGACGCCATTGATATTTATTTTATGGAAAATTAGGGTGGGAAAGATAAATTTCTTTTCTAACTCTTTCGAACCATCCCTGCGTAGGCGGGGATCCATGTGCGGTAGCACTTTCAAGGAATCACCCAGAGGGTGCTGTGGACCCCCACCTTCGTGGGGGTGGTTCTTAAAGGATGAAAATTTGTTGCAACAGGTTAACTAATGGTAAAACACACTAAAAAAATACTAATGCTACTGGCAATCTTGGCAATCGTTGGGGGACTGACGGGTTTTGGCCTTTTAATTTATTTTGGAAGGGAACTTCCAGCCTATCAACAACTGGCCAACTATGATCCGTCGGTTGTAACGCGTATTCATGCAGCAGATGGCCAATTGTTTGGAGAATATGCTGCCGAAAAGCGCGTTTTCATCCCTATCAAATCCATGCCGAAGCACATTGTTCAAACCTTTTTGGTGATTGAGGATAAAAACTTTTACCATCATTTTGGCTTGGATATCATGGGATTAATACGGGCGGTCCTTCACAATATAAAGGAAAAAATCAAAGGATCTAATAATGTCATGGGGGGATCCACCATCACCCAACAGGTGGCAAAGAACTTCCTTTTAAATAATGAACAGACATTCTCGCGGAAGATTAAAGAGGCCATCCTGGCCCTGCGCATTGAAAGTGCCTTTTCAAAGGATAAAATTCTCGAGCTTTATTTGAATGAAATTTACTTAGGGTCTGGTGCCTATGGGGTTGGGGCAGCTGCTGTTCATTATTTCAATAAATCCTTAAATGAGCTTTCGGTGGCAGAGGCAGCCTTTTTAGCAGCTCTTCCCAAGGCGCCCAGCAATTACCACCCCGAACGTCACTCTGAGGCTGCCATCTTCCGACGCAACCTGGTAATAGATCGCATGCTAGATGAAGGAATGATTACCTCTCAAGAAGCTGAAGAAGCGAAGAGCCAGCCCATAAAAATCTATCCCAGAAAACATAAGGAATCATTAGAAGCCAGTTATTTTGTGGAAGAGGTCCGCCGGTTTTTACTCGCCACCTATGGAGAGAAAGAACTATACCAGGGAGGGCTAGTGGTCAGAACGCCCCTAAATCCAAAACTACAAAGAATTGCAGACCATGCCCTAAAGCAGGGATTAATCACATATGATCGCAGGCATGGGTGGCGGGGGCCTATTGCCCATATGGATAACACCGAGAACTGGCAACAAAAATTAGCCGAGATTTCTTATCCTCCTGCCGCCAAACCCTGGGTCAAGGCCGTTGTTTTATCCTTAGAAAATAAACATGTGGTCATTGGGCTGGAAAATGATGCCCAAGGACAAATTACCTTTGAGAGTATGAAGTGGGCAAGGCGTCACTTTAGAAATTCTAAAACCTATCCCCAGCTGGGGCCTGAATTAAAAACCCCTGCAGATGCTTTAGCGGTGGGGGATGTGGTGTTGGTGAATAAAGTTAACCAGAAATCTAAAGAGGCTCCCCCTATTTATACGCTGGAACAAATTCCTGAAGTAGAAGGGGCGTTGATAGCCATGGATCCCTACACCGGTCGGATTTTGGCCATGAGTGGCGGATATAGCTATGAACGGAGTCAATATAACCGGGCAACCCAAGCCTATCGTCAGTCGGGATCCGCCTTTAAACCCTTTGTTTATATCACGGCTCTGGAAAATGGATATACGCCGGCAACCCCCCTTCTGGATGCCCCATTTGAGATTAGTATGGGGGCGGGGCAGGGCATGTGGCGACCAAAAAATATTGAAAAGAAGACCTTTGGATGGGCCCCCCTTCGAAACAATCTGGAAAAATCCAGAAACCTGGGAACCATTCGGCTTGCTCATTCTTTAGGAATGCCCAAGATTATCGAGGTGGCCAAAAGATTCAAAGTCTATGACTCCATGCCTCCCTATTTATCTGCCGTCATTGGATCCCAAGAAACAACCCTCCTACGCCTTACAACGGCCTTTGCCATGCTTTTAAATGGAGGAAAAGAACTAACTCCCGTCTTGATTGATCGCATTCAAGATCGTCGGGGAAAAACCATCTTTAAAAGCGATAAGCGTATATGTGAAGAATGTCAAAACACTGCCTTCAAAAAAGAGTACTTGAATTCGGATTTTGTTCCCGAGTTAAAAGACGATCGCAGATCCATCGTAGATTCTGTGACTGCCTACCAAATGGTATCGATTCTAGAGGGTGTTGTTCTACGCGGTACGGGCCGCGGGGTCAAAATTGAGGGCCAAAATCTTGGGGGGAAAACAGGCAGTAGTAATGACTTTTTCGATAATTGGTTTATTGGATTTTCCCCTGATTTGGTTGTGGGGGTCTTTGTGGGATTTGACACCCCCAAAAGCACTGGTGAGCCTGGTTCAAAAGCAGCTGGCCCTATTTTCAAGGCTTTTATGCAGGAGGCTCTCAAAGGAAAGCCTTCAGAACCTTTCCGGGCTCCGGAAGGGGCCAAATTTATTCAAGTAAATGCTAAAACAGGCGAGGCTGCAAAACCCGGCGAGACAGACATCATTCTCGAAGTCTTCAAGCCCGATGATGCCCTTCCCGATGGGAGTCGGACCAAACCTAAGAAAGCAGCTGAAGCAACGGATTCAGGAGCCGAAAGTACAGACGGGATTTATTAAGGGAGATTGTCCGCGGTTGAGGGGGAAAAAGGCCGTCATCCCGGATCTCGCTCGCTTCGCTCACGGTCCGGGATGACGGCGTTGGGGATGCTAAAGCTCACGGCCTTGGATGATACCACTGGGTATCACTCATCCCCAAATTCTAGATCTTCCCCGAATACTGTTGTAGATCTAGAATGCCCTCTTAAGTGGTGAGGCTTCGGCTTTGCAGGGAGTGCTCCATCAGCCATCTCCCCTCCTCCTTGAGTCCTTTCTCCATCGAAGACAGGCGTATCTGGGGTAAAGGCACTTGTAGCGACATAACC
>CAYOCE010000030.1:12668-16864 GCA_964402405.1 uncultured Hyphomicrobiales bacterium
TCTGTATCGGATGCTGACTGAGGTTTAGCTCGCATATCCTGCACCCATTTATCAACAAATGCTTGCAACTTATCTCTCTGCTGTTCAAGAGACTCAATATCATCTATAGCCTCCTGTAATGCATCATCGGTATCTCCCAATTCTGTTTGTCGTTGCTGCAATGCTACACGCAATTCATTAATCTCTGTTTCAGCTTCTTGCTCATATTGTCGAAGCTCCTCTAGATGCTCCTCAAACCATACCTGCCATTGTTGAATAACGGCTTGAGACTGCTCATCTTTTTCTTGCAACTCCCGTAAGGCTATCTGTTTTTGCTCCATATTTTGCATATAGAGGGCTAACCTCTCTTTTAAGGAATCAAGGACATTTATAGGCCCGCTAGAGGACGAGGGCTCACTTGACGGCACAGGCACCAATTCATTGATTTCCCCCAATTGAGCACGCAAGCGTTGATTGGATGCCACAAATTTATCGCTATCTTCTTCTAATTTTTGAATTGTCTCCTGAAGGCCTGCAATCATATCTTGCTGCTGCCTAATCAATGCTTCTTGCGCATCACGTTCTCTGGTCAGCGTCTCTAACTGAAGGACAAATTCCTTAACCCGGCGTCCCATTTCCACATTTTTGCGATGTTCTGCTTTCAGCTCTTCTTTTTTGTTGGCCAGTTTTTCTGCTAGTTTTTTTACCTTTCCCTTTTCAAGTTGGGGAGATGTGCTAATTACATGGGCTATGGCCTTTCCTGATGGACTCATGGCATCAAGCATAGCCATTCCATCAGGATTTACCCGTTCCTTTTCAGTGAGCCGATGATTGGCAGCTGCTAGATCCTGAATTAACTTATTTTGCATTTGCATGGCTGTATTCCACTTAATTTCAGTTTCTTTTGCTAATTGGTCGATTTCATTCTGTTTAAGATGCAAATGTGTCAAACGCAATTCAGCTAAATCCTGCCATTCATCTCGTTCCTTTTTAAGGCGATTATTTTCAGTTATTTGTTCTGCTAGATCTGCTTTATGTTTTGTAAGATCCTTCAATAGGGTTTCATTTTGTGCTCGAATACCTCTTAACTGAATATTCAAGTTATTTTGAATTCCCTCTATTATCCCTATAAAGGGATTTGCTGCAACGACAGCCCCTTTAGAAGGGATCAATCCTGGCCCTGTTGCATCCACATTGACGGCAATGTGAATGCCATGTTTTCCTAGCATTTCTGTCAAAGATAGTATTTGCGTTTTAAGCACCGTCGTTTCATGTCTGTAAATTTCCTGCAGTCTTGTTATTGTATCTCGAAGGGCAAGAATTTCGTTTTCCCGATCCAATCCTACTAACAGCTCCTCTACTTGGGCCTTAAGCCTGGCATTTTCTTCGGCTAATGTTTCTGCCTTGGTGTGGGTGGTATGGTGGGCAGCGATGTAAGTATTTAACTCCGTCCTTGCTGCAATCATTGCTTGATTTCTAGCCATTTGTACAAAATTCTGATCATGATAGGCTAAAACCGCCGGTACAATCCATCTGAAAAGACCCGTTGCAGCATTAATCTCAATATCATCTACTGTTGCCACCATTGTTTCTTGTTTGTTTCTATAGTGCAAAATTCTACTAAGCTGATCTTTAAAAGGCCCTTTTTGAAGCTCGGCAAGTTCATCAGCCGTAATCTTCCTCCAAGCAGACCCACTGCTCATTGCCCCAGAAGAGGTGCCACAAAAACAACAGAAAATGAAGAAAGAAATAAGAAAAAATCTAGAAAAATTATATGCTCTACCCATGATATCCCTCTTTATTTTTTAGGGTTTATTTGGCAATTACTCTATTAAAAAACATAGTAAAATGCAACACTAATGACATGGTACCGGGGGCAAACGCGGCTATATACTGTGGAAACGTTGCTTTCCTTATCTAAATCCTGGGTTTTAATCCGTCGATACCAGTGATAGGCATATTCAATACGGGTTCCCCAGTCTTTGTTAATTCGGTAATCAACCCCCGCCCCCGTGGTTACTCCCCAATCGGCCTTGCGTTCTTTAGTGAGTGCCGCTTTACTTGGATCTTCATAAGTGAAGGAAAAATGACTAAACAGAAATCCCACCTTGACATAAGGGTTTAATCCCTCGATTAAGGTTTTGACCCCCACCCGTGGGGCCAGTTCCAAAGCATAAAGACGCTTTAATGCTAAATTAACATTAGTATGGACAGTACCACCACTATCTGTAAAGGTTACTTGAGCAATTTTTCCATGGACTTTGTCATAGTGAATGGAAAAGTCCCATCCCAGGAAAATTTTCTCCCAATATTTCACCACATCAAAGTTTAAAAACCCCCCATACCCATATTTTTCCAAGCGCCGCGTATTATCAGCGGTACCCTCTTGATTGGAAACCGTGGATTCCATGCTATTGTTCATCAGCAGGCCCTCCACCCCAGCGCCAGCGCGATACTCTAGGTCTGCATGTGTGGGTAGGGTGGCTAGAATGCTTAGTAAAATAAATAAACTTATAGATAATATTACTTTTATTTTGTCCATTTTTTATTCTCCCGTTTCTTAGTCTCACCCGTTTTTTTGTGTTTGTCACTAGGTAAAAAATATTTTTTTAATTGCTCCCTCGTACTTAATCATCCCCTCGGAGGAGGGGATCCACCCACCTTCGCTAAAGCTATGGTGGGCAAGAGAGGCTCGTCCCCCGAAGCTTCAGCGTAGGGGGATCCATGTGCGGTAGCGTTTATAGCCTACCTACGCTAAAGCTTCGGTAGGCACTCCTAGCTCTAACTCGCTTGGGTGGCTTGCCGCCCGAAGCTCGAAGAGCGTAGGGTGGGCCCCCGTCTTCACGGGGGTGGTTTGAAAGGGTGTTGGGGTGGTTGAAGAAAAATAAAAGGATAGTCCAGCAGTAGTTGTGTACTTTGACTTTTTACTCATTCAATGATACCCTTATAAATAAAAGAAAAATAAATGGGGGGACCTACGAATGAAAAAACAAACAGGATTATTGGCAATACTTTTAGGGTGTACGTTTCTAAATACCCAGGCGGATGACTATACTCGGTTTGCTTGTGCAAAAAACCCTCTGCTAGCCTTTGATGCCGCCACAAAAGAAACCGACTATCATAAAAATTGTCTGGAAGCTGCATTGAAGGCAGCCCAAAAAGTCCAAACCTTTGTTGACACTAAGGCTCCCGTAAAAGACGTTAATGCCAACTTTGCCACTATCGTTAAGGGGTGGAGTCCAGAGATTCGAGCTGCCTATCTTGCGGTTTTAAGAGCACGTTTGGATATGGGGCTTGCAGGCGTACCTGTAGCTGGGCCAGATGTAGATACGTTTAATGCGGGTACTCATCTAAGTGTAGGATCTAACATCAAGTCCGATAAATGTGTCTCCAATGTCTCGGATGCTATTCGGGCGGCCCTTTCAGCCCATCCCAATCCAAATTGTTTGAAAAAAGCCTATGCCCAGATAACACAACCTTCCAGCAGAACCGAAAGTTTTGATTTTTCTTGGAACATGATATCACAAGAACTTCAAACCAATGCCAAAGATTTAATAGAAAGACGCTTAGGAATACAAAGTACTATGGCATCAAAAAAATCTCTCAGCCAATTAATTCAAGATGTCCGATTTTCCTTTAGTGATTATGCCGCCGAAGGTCCCTTTACCCCAAAAAGTTGTAGCACGAACCTGAAGACAGCGGTTGCTGCGGTGCTTAGCCCCGGTACGCCCACCCAATGTTTGCAGGCTATACAGCAGGCGTTAGGCCAGCATCGTCCTTACTCTGGTCAACTTAAAGATTCTTTTGAATCCTATATCAAATCCTTCCAAAGTCTTGTTAACCAACGGATAGAGGGCACGCAACCTAATTTTAAAGGACCTTGGATTGCGAGTGCAAAAAGGCTTTTCCGGTTTTTAACAGCTGTTCCCACTGGTCCTATTATACAACAAGCAGATAAGGACACATACGGAATCGACAAACCATGCCCCAAAGCCTATAGGGATCTAAGGTTCAAACCCTGGGCTGATCCAAGTACCCAGGTTGAGCGTTGCTTTGATGCTTGCCAGCTAGATAAAGCATCTGGTGCAGCTGAAAAGAAAGATTTCGCTGCCTACAACAACGCCTGCCTTCAGGTTTACCAAGTAGCCTTGGGAAGTCCAACAGAAGCAACTGCAAGTGTGACCAAGGCTGGGTATGCGCTTTCTAAAACGGATGAG
>CAYOCE010000031.1:0-2551 GCA_964402405.1 uncultured Hyphomicrobiales bacterium
GTCCCCATCGTCTAGAGGCCTAGGACACCGCCCTTTCACGGCGATAACAGGGGTTCGAATCCCCTTGGGGACGCCATATTTGGCTGTCATTGTTTATTAATTTATCATTAGTTCACTGGTAAAAAAAGAGAGGGCAAATGCCCCCTCCCTAATTTTATGAACGTCTTTAGTTTATGGATGAGGAGTTATTATCCTCACCACTTTTCTTCATCTTCTGAAACCTCAACCCTCTTATTTCTTGCTAACTTAGCTTGTAACTCTGCCATCATATCTCCACGACTAGCCTTAGCGTTCTGAACATCTTTTTCCGTAATGGCATACTTTTTAAGAATACTCATTAGGGCTGGTATCGCCTTGGCACTTTTCAGGAACTTATAATAATTCCCTTTTCCGATGGCAGTTAACACCTTTTCTTTGTCTTGGGTGCTTCCAGCCTCTATTATTTTAGATTCTTGTGCTGAAGCCAAAGGCGTAATACTAGCCTCATCCACCAGTTCTGCTTGTTTTGCTTCTATGGCAGCAAGAGCATCAGCTGTAAAGGGAATAACCCCTGGGATAGTCGCAGATATGGACATCCTAGCCCCTGCCCCTAAAGGAGGAGGTGGTGGTGGCGGAGGAGGAGGTGGTGGTGGTGGTGGCGGAGGTGCCCCTGTCGGTGCAGAAGGAGCCACCGGCTTATTTTCAGCCCTAGATTCAGAAGCTCCTCCAGAGACTGATCCCAGGTTAATTCCTGCCCTTTTAGATTCTATTGGAAAGTTCATCACTAATTCTCTTTGATCCTCAGCACCCAACTGACTAAAGAGATTCTTATGCCCGATAATATATTTTTCGAGAGCCTCTTTTTGATTTTCTTTACTTATTGTACTCCAAGTACGCACTACTATCTGATCAATCATGTTGCTTGACTTCATCAGTTCTGATTTAGCTTCTTTCAAAACATCATCCAATGATTTTATAGCAACAACAGGCGCCGCTGTTAACGATTGTTTCTTCTCAGCAGCTGCTCTAATCGAAGCTAGAAAGTCTTGCCGACTAGGAGGAGTAGCTGGAAGAGAATCCGGCCTAACGTTACTTGGAGGAGGAGGTGGTGGTGGCGGAGGTGGTGGTGGCGGAGGTGGCACCATGGCATTAGAGGATAGCACAGGCTCGACAGGTTTAGCCATATCCTTTGGTGTAGGGGCTGTTGTTATGGCATGATTAATGACAGAATCAATGCTTGCCGTCGTTGCTTCCGAAGAAACTGAGGATGTATCAGATGATGACTCTATACGCCTATTTCCTGCCATAGGAAGACCTGAAGCAGACAAGGAATGCATAGAATTAGCTCTATGCAATCCACCCTGATTACCATCTATCATTGTTGCAGGGGACAGTGAAACAGAGTGACCTCTACCTCTTGATCTAACGGGAGTCTCTGCTGGTGGCGTTTGCAAATGAGCATGTTGCTGTTCCTTTATTTTTTCCCATAAGTCTTTTTGGGCAATATCCATGGCCTTCATATAATCTTTCACATTTTTATCTTTACCTTCAAAAGGCTCTAACCTTTTTTGAAGGTCGTGTATTTTATGCAATCTATCGTCTGTATCCAGCCGTGTATCATGGAATATTTCTTGATATTCCTTCCAAAGGACTTCAACTTTTTCACTATCACTAGTATGTAATGATTCAACGGCTGGTAAAGCCTCATGAGCAAAATGTGTGGATGGAGTCTGAAGATCTCTACTGAGTTCAGCTGCAGGTGCAACAGGGGTAGGCTCTCTTAATTCTGGGGGCATAACGTTATCATGGTGCTTTAGATCCATAGGCTCTAATGCATCTGACGATGTGGTTCTTTCCCCATGATTCAGGACGTTATTTACAATTCTCCTCTTTTCTTCGAAGCGCTCTAAGGCATACGCTTTGTTAGGATCCTTTGCTTCCAATTGACCATTTTTTCTTGGCTCCTTTGATGGTCTGAAATCTCCTGCATTAAGTCTTGTGTTAAAATAATCTAGTAAGTCCCCCAATCTATTTAAGCGCTCAAATTCTTTTAATAAGGAGAGATTACCTGGATGGGTAGCATTCTTATTTCCCTTTCGAAGAAGAGGATTTCTAAAGTCTCCGACAGTTTTGGCTCCCTCCATTATGCATTTTTTTTGTAGATCTTCCTCTAGCGCACATTTAATCGCTAAGTCTAGGTCTTTACCACATGCCGAGGCACTGCAATTGAAATATGCCTTAGTGCTCTTAAAGGAGCTTCCTGCAGCATTTTTAACAACAATGTGTTGCAAAGAGGATTGCTGGGCGTTTGTATCACAGATCTCAGCTGCCAAAATGAGTGTGACAATATGGGCAACAGTTAAGATTTTTTTATTCATAGGCTCCCCCGAGTTATAATTTTTTTATCGATTTATTCTTAATACTTAAGTGTGACATGAAGCATCAGAAATTGTCAAGGATACGTGAGAGGGGTTACAAGGCCTACGCGCAAAAATTTTGTGGGCTTCAAGCTTTTGTAGTAAAAGTATATCTGTGTAGCGCTACGCGCTACACCCCGTAAAGTATTGAAAAT
>CAYOCE010000031.1:2651-16307 GCA_964402405.1 uncultured Hyphomicrobiales bacterium
GTGTAGCGCTACGCGCTACACCCCGTAAAGTATTGAAAATACAAGGATTATAGAAGGTGATACCGCGTAACGTTACAGGGGTGCACTTCAGGCCTTATGAATAAAGGATTTATAGGTTTTGATGCCGCGTAACGTTACAGGGATATATTGTGGTTCATAACAGGGATATCAACCTATCTTCTGATACCGTAAAAACCGCCCTACCCGCCCTTGCTCCAGCGCCTTCTTCTGATATCGAGTCTGAACCCAAGTTTCAGGTTCTACAGCCCAAGTTTCAGGATCTGGATTTAGCCATTTGAAATCGGGGCACTTGGACATATGATCCACCATCCAATCAAAGTAATCCGCATGATCTGTTGCTAACTGCAGGATCCCCCCAGGCTTTAGAACCCTTGATATTTTAGCTAGATTTTCGGGAGAAATGAATCGGCGTTTATTATGCCGAGCCTTGGGCCAAGGATCCGGAAATAATAAGAATAGGTGATCTAAGGAGGTATCAGGAAATGTCTCCAGAAAGACCCGGGCATCTCCTTTAAAGATACGAATGTTTTGAAGGTTATTATTTTCTATATGTTGTAGTAGGCTTGCGACACCATTCAAGAAAGGCTCGCATCCAATGTACCCTGTATCTGGCGCCAACGCTGCCTGATGGGCCAGGTGCTCCCCTCCCCCAAACCCAATCTCTAGAACGATTTTTGTGGGCGTATGAGGGAATAAATGGGTTAAATCCAACTGTGCATCAGGCAAGTCAATTTTAACCTCAGGCCATAAGGTTTCCATCAACCGTTGGTTGGTGACTCTAAGAGGTCGGCCCTTCGTTCGACCATAGAAGATGGGAGTATTTATTTGGTTCATATTGTTAGTATTTCAAAGTGAATTAGAAAACTTTCTCACCCTAAAGTACTCAGAACACATACGCAATACCCAGCATGAATTTTTTGTTGTCAGGACCCAAGGTGCTTTGCAGAGTGGCATTACTCATATTAACCTTTTTGTAAAGTTCATAGGTGTAGTCCCCGCGAATACTCAGATTCTTATTAATAAAGGCCTCGAGCCCTCCGCCTACCGCTAACCCATAGATGATTCTGCCAAAGTTTTGAGGGATGGTAAACTGGGAATTAGGAGCCCCAACGCCATCATGGGTTATCCTACTGACAATTCCTCCGATACGGCCATAAACGAGATTTCCTTGTCCAAAGGTAAAGCCTGGTCTGAAAGCCAACGTCAAACTAGACCTTAATTTATCAGTGCGCTTTTCTGCTGTATAAGACTCCTCGATCATTTTATTACCAAAGGAGATCCCTGCTTCTCCTCCCAAGTAAATGCTATTGGTTTGCTCGCCATACCCTAGATACAGATCCCACCCTGGCGTCAGGGATTGTGTTGTGGATTGGATCGTTTGGGTCGATGTCACCGATTTCTTCGACACACCTAAGGCAGACATGGAAGGACCTGTTCCCACGTATAATCCAACGGGGATCTGCCCTAAATTTTCCCGACTATTGGGGCCAAACATGGGGGAGAATTTATAGGAAAGCCCTATCAAAAATTGGCTGAGTTTTGGCGCCACTGTGGTGGTTTGAAGAATAGTAGGGCTACTTAAAGACGCCCCTGACTGCCCTAAAACCTGATAGAAAATATAGTGATAATCCAGCCTTAAAGATAAATGATCATCCAGGGCTGCCTCAAGACCTACGCCCATCAGGGTACCACTCATATTCGTTTTGCGCCCTCCACTAAACCCATAATTCGGACTGGTACCTGCCATGATTTTATGCCGCAAATCTGTTCCCACACCGCCCACACTTCCATACACCATAACCTCGGGCGCCAGGTAGGCACCTACGCGGGCAAGGGCTCCGTATATAATTGTCATGGTATCTTGATACCTCGTATAGGGCACGCCTGAAACAGAGGCACGTGTATGTCCTTCTAAATTCGAAAATTGGACAAAGGGCTCAAGACCAAAATAAAATTTACCAAACCCAAATCCATACCCCATATGCAGGGATGCAATGCCGCCGTCCAGGCCCTGGTTTAGGGTATAGGCAGTGCCATTATTATTAGTCATGGTCGTGGTTGTTTTAATACCCGCACTTCCATGGCCCAACTGTCCTCCCATATAAAATCCAATCCCCACATCAGCGAAAGGAACATCCCCTCCCATGAATTCCGGACCAGGAGGGGGCGGTGGCGTTTTTGCCGCAGCATACCCTGCATTAATATGCTGGGTAGAGGAAGAAGCCGGTTGATACGTCACTTTAGGCTGTTTGTTTTCCAGCATGGGCCCAGGACTTTGAATCTCTCCACTGCCTTCCCCCAAAGTCAAAATAAACTTAGCAGGGCTTGTATTTCGTTGGGGCAAGGTAAATTTTCCCAATACCCCTGTTCCTGGTTGTACCTTCAAGATTAAGCTTGTGGATTTTGGATCGGATTCATCGATCACATAGTTTTCAATAACCCCCCCACTTTTGTCCTTAAGATTAGAACTGACCCAATCAAACTTGGGCATTTCTATAATAATTTCATGGGTGTATCCATTTTCTCGAACTGTAAAAGCGCCTGATTTTGCCAGAGTCAACGTTAAAACAGTTTTAGGGCCATTTTCTTCGATTGTCAGGTCTGTTACTAATTTTGGCAAAGAAGACTCCTCAAAAGGATTGGCCTCTTTATTCGCCACATGTAAGGATTCTGTCAGATACTCCCTACTTTCAGGGATATTCTCACTTTGCTCTGCAGAGGGTGCTGAGGGAGCATCTAGCTCGGGGTTTTGTTGGGGAGGCTCTGGAGAGACCTCTTGCTCAGGCACTTTTTGGGGGGATTCTGGAGCATCATTTGAGGGGGGAACATTTGGATTCATTTCAAAATCCACGACGTATCTCTTTCCTCCATTTTTCCCATCGAGGGTAAAGCTTTTTTTGACACGCGTCCCCGGCGTTGTTTGCACTTGAAGAGTATAGAATCCATCATCTCCTACCACAGGAGTTACAGATTTCACCAACTTATGACTTTGGGAAACGATCTTACGGGCATCCAAAGACTTATCGATTGCCCTAATAATAAAACTACCCTCTTCTTTTTGATCCACATTCAAATCAGCATTCTGATTTAGATCCAGAACCATGCGGGTATTACCCCCCTCACCCCCAAAGCGAATGCCATTGACGCGAACAGCACTATCCGCATGCACTTCAAGTTTCTCCTGAAATCCATAGATTAGAATGAGTAATAGAAATGTGAAATAATTTCTCCCCATAGACTCCCCTTGTTTTTTTCTTTTATGATAGGACAAAAATAAAAGGTATACAATCTGAAAAGTTTTTTCTTTACAAAAGGATTTTGTTTTAGGATAGTGTCAACACAGTAAAGAATTCAACTTTGTTAGGAGGAAATAATGAAAAAGAGCTTTACAGATACTAGAAAGCACATTCCAATCGCAACTGCCATGCTTGGCCATGCTCTTGAACACTACGAGGTCACTCTTTATGGGTTTTTCGCTGTTATCCTGGCCCCTATATTTTTCCCTAATTTCAGCACAACCGCAGGTCTAATTGCCAGCATGGGCGTGTTCGCCATGGGGTTTGTGATGCGTCCCTTGGGGGGAATTGTTTTTGGTCATTTTGGGGACAAATATGGACGCAGAAAATGTCTTCTTTACACTGTTCTACTCGCATCCATTCCCACCATCATCATAGGATTACTACCAACTTACGCGGCAATTGGTGTTGCAGCACCCCTTGTTCTAATTGTATGCAGACTCCTTCAAGGATTTAGTCTTGGTGGGGAGTATTGGGGAGCCTTAATATTTGTAGCCGAGCATTCTCACGAGAAAAAAATGGGGCTACTTGGTAGTATTCTTTGCACAACAGGCTACATAGGAGCCATTTTTGGAACATTGATGGGGGCTTTGTTTACTCTTCAAATTATGCCTCAATGGGGATGGCGTTTTCCCTTTATTATTGGAGGGGTTCTGGGATTAGGAATTTATTTTTTAAGGCGTAATCTTCCAGAGACTCCCGTATTGCAAGAACAGGCAGCCATAGCAAGAACGAAGCGCTCTCCTCTATTCAATGTATATAAAAGGGGAATAAGAAATCCTCTCTGCGTTTTAATAATGGGTGGTTTCAGTGCAGTGCCACTTTACTTAGCCTCTATTTACTTAAACCCTCTTCTTGTTACAAAGTTTGGACTTTCCATGTCTCAGATGATGCTTGTTCACGGGGTTTTGCTTGTAATGGCCGGAGGAACCATGCCTTTGTGGGGATACTTTGCTGATAAAGTAGGATTTTCTAAGTGGATGATTTTGTCTGCTTCAATTCTTTGTGTAATTTCTATTCCTCTTTTTTCTTTGGTGACTACAGATTCTTTGGTCAATATTTTTATCTTACAAATTACACTTTGCGTTTTGGGATCTTCTTATCACTCAGCCCTTGGGGGATTCTTTACATCTTTATTTCCTCCTTTGGAACGCTATAGCGGTATTGCCTTCCATTCCACTCTAGGAGCGGCTTTATTTGCAGGAACAGCGCCGCTTATTGCAACAAGCTTAGTAAGTTGGACGGGAAACCCTCTTGCTCCCTCCTTTTTTCTTATGACTCTTGCTTTTATAACTGTTATAGCAATATTCCTAGCAAAACCTATTAATCAAAGGACTTCTGTGGTGCCAGCAAAAAAAAATCAGGAAAAAACTAAAGACGAGTCGTTTTCAAAGGTAATTTAATTAGCTTGAATATCGTCTGAATATGGGCGCGAATTGAAATCTTCTTTGTAGTTACTTCAAGGAAAATTAAGATCTCTTTGATAATGTAAATTTAAGGTATTATTATCTTCAACTAAATTGGCTTTCATTTTGGGGAAGAGGTGGTTTGAAAGAATAAATTCTGATCGCACCCAAATGAGTAAAAAGTGACTGATTGTGCAGTGAGGGATTTGGGTGGAGACACCTTGAAAATTTTTCTATTTTACTTTGAAAGACATTACCATGGAATGGGATAAATTAAAAACTTTTTACTATGTAGCTAAAAACCTCAGCATAACAAATGCTGCAAAAGAAATTAATATAACGCAATCTGCCCTCAGTCGCCAAATACTTCTTTTAGAATCTCAGCTAAAATTTAAACTGTTTGAACGTCATGCTTTTGGATTATCCCTTACAAAAGAGGGACAAATGCTCTATAAAACAGTTAAAAAAATAATAGATGATCTTGATTCAACAATGAACAATATCAAAGGCACCCCCTCTGAATTAGATGGTCCTCTGAAAATCTACACAACCGTTTCTCTTGCAAATAGCTGGTTTGCTGGCAATTATTGGGGAGAATTTACATCACGCTTTCCAAATATCAACCTTACTCTTGTAGGTAATGATAGTGTACCTCCTCCAGATACTACGCAAGCAAGTGTAAGTTTGAGTCCTTATATTTCGAACCGAGACGATTTAATTCAAGAACATTTGATGGCATGGCATTTAAAATTATATGCCCATTCTTCTTATCTAAGAAATTTTGGTATTCCTAAGAATGCGGATGATTTGGTTCACCATCGAATTCTTACATATGGAAGTGAAGGCTCACATCCTTATAATAATATTAATTGGGTGTTAAATCTAACATCTCAACCCCTAAAACCATGGTCTTCTATTAACTCTGCGCAAGGATTATTAGCCGCGATAGAAGCCGGCTTAGGAATTGCAAGTTTTTCTGAAGAGTTTACTGCTCTAAATGGTTCTCCACGACTTATTCCTGTATTACCCCATCTTTCAGGTCCTACAGTAGATATTTTCTATGTTTATCCAAAAAAATTCAAGACTTTCAAGCGTATTATTGTTTTTAGAGAGTTTCTGAGGGAAGTTGTACAAAGAGAACATAAACCCAGGCTAGGAATTCTTAGCAATGATTATGCAATAAAAAAAGAGGAAACACCAAAAGAGGAAGAAACTCCTATTTCAGAGTAATAAGCTAAAAAACAAAAAAACTTACACTACCCTATTTTTATACCCCTTAGTTGTGGTATGGATAGAGGTTATCATTTTTTGGATTATATTATGTTAAAAAGAACCTATCAATGGCTGATTAAAAAAGCGAGCCATCCTAAAGCTACTTGGATTTTGGGATGTTTATCTTTTCTCGAGAGCTCTGTCTCCCCCCTGCCCCCAGATCCTTTGATGATTCCCATGATTATTGCGCGCAAAAATCGGGCGTGGTATCTGGCGACCCTCTGCACGGTGACCTCTGTGTTAGGCGGAGCTTTAGGGTACGCCATTGGATATTTTCTATTCGAGGCCATCGGGTTCAAAATTCTAGAATTTTATAATTTGATGGGCCCCTTTCATACTCTTCAAAGCTGGTTTACGACGTGGGGATTTTGGATCATTGTCATCAAAGGGTTGACCCCTATACCCTTTAAAGTTGTGACCATTACAAGTGGAGCAACAGGCCTTAACTTCTGGACATTTATAGTAGCTTCCATTATCGCACGGGGGGGACGTTTCTTCCTGGTCGCTGCAATCCTTCATAAATATGGGGAAAAAGCCCACAAGATTATTGAAAAAAATATTGTGATTCTAACTATTGCCTTTGTGGTGGCGTTAATTCTAGGATTCTTTTTGATTAAATTATTTTTTTAGATCGTCCTCTTGCATCCTTTCCGACCACCCCCACGACTCGCCACGGCATAGCCGTAGGCGTAGCCGGGAGGGTGGGGGGCCATCCGCTTTCGCTAAAGCTTCAGCGTGACATTAATCACGCCGTAGCCCATAGGGCGAAGGTGGATGGATCCCCGCCTACGCGGGGATGGTTGGTTAAGGGGATCCATACAAATCCATAGGTTCCCGCCTGCGCGAGAATGGCCTAAAGGCCACCTATCCGCGGGGATGGTTCATTAAGTGTACGAGATGACACGAAAGGGTCCGGAAAGGGTGAAAAATGCGAACCATCCCCTCGAAAGAGGGGATCCATAGTGCGGTAGCACTCTTCATTGTCATTTTTTCTTTTCGTATACTTCAAAGGAGCTCCTCTCCCTCCTCCGCGGGGTGGTTTGTTAAGGGCATACTTTTCCATGCGTAGCCCCTGACATACCTAATGACACCCTATTAAAAAGGGATGTCATCATCCAATGGGGGCGCGGATTTAGGTTCAGATGAGTGATCAGACATAGATGGTGATTGGGAATAGGCAGGCATGCTGCCACCTTCAGAAGATCCCTTGCTATCAAGCATGACGAGTTCTCCTCGGAACTTTGACAGCACGATCTCGGTTGTATACTTTTCAACACCGGAGGCGTCATTCCACTTACGAGTCTGTAATTGCCCCTCAAGATATACTTTTCCTCCCTTGCGGAGATACTTTTCAGCTACATCAGCCAAACGATCATTGAAAATGACAACCCGATGCCATTCAGTGCGATCCTTACGCTCGCCCGTATCCCGATCTTTCCATGTTTCAGATGTTGCTACTGAAAAATTCACAATCTTACTGCCATCTTGAGCATGACGCACCTCGGGATCCCGCCCAAGATTTCCTACAAGAACAACTTTATTAACACTGCCTGACATTATCTTATTCCTCAATTTTAAAGCTAATTTAAAAAACTTGGCCTCATCATACCAAAATTTTTCAAAATCTCAATCAATTTTATGCTATAAAATAGAAAAAACGACAAAATAATATAAAAAAACTTTATTTTGTATATTTTTTAAGGCAGTGGCCTATGTCCATTCTCCAAAACAAACACAAAAAAAGAGGACAGACTGAAATCTACCCTCTTCCTTAAAAATAAAAAGTCAGTTAACTACTAGTTTACAGCTGCCTTTAATTCTTTGCCCGCCTTAAACTTAGGTTGCTTGGATGCAGGGATCTTAATCTTAGCCCCTGTCTTAGGATTGCGACCTTCGCGTGCTGCACGCTTGGTAACGGAAAAGGTTCCGAATCCAACAAAACTCGCCTTGCCTTCTTTTTTCAAAGCCTTCTTAATGCCTGCAAAAACAGCATTAATAGCGCGCTCGCTATCAGCCTTCGTTAGTTTGGTATCTGCTGCAACGTGGTTAATCAAATCAGATTTATTCATTTATGTTCTCCCTTATTCAGTAAGTGTAAATACGAAACATCCTTAAAACCAGTCAATCAAACGATCAACCTACTTTCTAGGCTACCACGCTTTTAAATTATGTCTAGTGCTAGTTTTAACTTTTTTTAATTTTTTTCAAAATTAATGATGCAAAAGAGGAAAAAACAACACCTTTTCAAAATTTTCATTGAGAGACCAATTGATAAGATGGTACCCTGTTCATAGCAACCCATTTTTAAAAGAGGAGAAAAAAGTGACATTAAAAAACCGCTTTATGCTTGTTTTATTCGTAATGTGTTTACTTCCCCAGCTGGCCATAGGCAAAGAAGAAGATAAAAAACAACCTACAAAATTGGATCTAGCCATCAAGAAAGTCCGAACTATTGAGCTAAAAGCTCTTCAGGCTGCAACTGAAATGCTAGCAAAAGAATTAGAGATATTTAATAACGATTGGCACCAAAATCTTGCTGAAGAAGAAGAAGTATCCAAATTTCTAGAAGTTATCTCTAAATATGTAGAGCCTTTTTATAAAAAATTAGATGAAAGAAGAGTAGAGCTCGAAAAATATTTAGAGGAAAATAAGAATATAAAAGAGAACAGCACTACCAAGAAAAACGTCCCTAAAAAACCTCTTTCAAATCCTGAACCGTAATATCTTGTCTTAATGCCTCTTGTGGTATAAAACTCAAAGCCATGAGAGTATTAGGCATTGAAACTAGCTGTGATGAAACATCTGTGGCGATTGTAACAGAAAATCGCCAGATTTTATCCAATGTGATTTTTTCCCAACTATCCGAGCATCAAGCTTTTGGAGGAGTGGTGCCAGAAATTGGAGCAAGAACCCATCTGACCTATTTGCAATCCATTCTAGTTCAGGCATTGAATGAAGCTAAGTTGACTCTCTCTGATATGGATGCCATTGCAGCGACCTCGGGTCCTGGTCTGATTGGGGGGGTGATTGTGGGATGTACCTTTGCAAAGGCCATTGCCCTTAGTCAAAATAAACCCTTTATTGCCGTGAATCATCTCGAGGCCCATGCCCTAACCCCCCGATTAACCAATGATGTCAGTTTTCCCTATCTACTATTACTAATGTCCGGAGGGCATACGGAATTAATTCTGGTGAAAGGCATTGGCATATATCAGAAATTAGGGAGCACTATTGATGATGCCGTGGGAGAGGCCTTTGATAAAACAGCCCGGTTATTGGGGCTTCCATATCCTGGGGGACCTTCCCTTGAGCAAGCGGCACGTCTTGGAAACCCTGATTTATACCCTTTCCCAAAACCACTCTGTAACAAGCCTGGGATGGATTTTTCTTTTTCAGGATTAAAAACGGCTGTACGCGTCTTTGTTCAAAAACAAGAGGCATTATCGTCCCAGGATACAGCCGATATCGCAGCCTCCTTCCAAAAGACAGTGGCCGATATTTTGGTGAATCGATGTGGGCATGCCTTAAATAATACCTCCGTGGAAACTTTGGTCATAGCTGGCGGAGTTGCCGCAAATACCTATATCCGAGAGCATTTGGTAAATCTGTGTAATGCCCGAAATGTTACCTTCGTAGCCCCTCCCCCAAAGCTGTGCACCGATAATGGCGCCATGGTGGCTTGGGCAGGACTTGAGCGTTTCAGATTAGGATTTGTTAATTCGCTAGACTTCGCCCCGAGACCCCGATGGCCCCTTGCGGAAATTTAGGCTGAAAAGTGCTACCGCACTATGGGCCCCCGCCTCCGCGGGGGTGGTTTGTATGGGGTATAGCCCCTTTTCCACTTACACCCATCCTCTCAGCCCTCCTGCACTCTTACGAACCATTCCCGCGTAGGCGGGAATCCATATAGCGGTAGCTTTTTCAACGATTTCAAGGCAGATGCTGCCGTGTAACGTTACGCGTACACATCATTACTATCAATTCGGAATTACAAGTCTTTCATGCGTAGGCCCTATAGGCTAATTACCAAGTCTTGACCTTTGGCCTCTTTTCCCATAAAAGTGATCTTTAGATCATCCCGGCGTAGGCCGGGATCTATTCGATAGTTTTATGAATGGAGTTTTCGATGCCCAAGTTAATTTTTTTAAATGCAGATGGAACAAAAAAAGAGATTGATGCCCCGTTGGGCCTGTCTGTGCTGGAAATTGCGCATCAGAATAATATTGACCTTGAAGGGGCCTGCGAGGGATCCCTTGCGTGCTCGACCTGTCATGTGATTGTGGATTCTGAATGGTATGATGCTCTTCCCCCTGCAACCGAAGATGAAGAGGATATGCTGGATCTAGCTTTTGAACTGACCCATACGTCAAGGCTCGGCTGTCAGATTATCATGACCGAGGACTTGGACGGACTCGTTGTCCGCCTACCCTCTGGTACCCGCAACATGATGGTGAAGTAACTACCGCAACTTCAACGTAGCAAGACCAACCAAAGCCAGCACAATCGCGATGATCCAAAAGCGAATAACGATGGTGGGTTCCGCCCATCCTTTCTTTTCAAAATGATGATGGAGGGGCGCCATGAGGAAAATGCGTTTTCCCCCTGTCCATTTAAAATAAAGGACTTGCAGGATAACCGATGAGGCCTCCACAACAAAAAGCCCCCCAATGATAGCCAAAACCAATTCATGTTTTACAATGACGCTAATGGTACCAATGGTCCCGCCCATGGCCAAAGATCCAATGTCCCCCATGAACACCTGGGCAGGGGGGGCGTTAAACCATAGAAACCCTAGTCCAGCGCCAACCAATGCCCCGCCAATGATGGCAAGCTCGCCACTTCCAGGGACAAAGCTAATCTGCAGATAATGGGCAAAAATGCTGTTACCTGCCACATAGGCAATCAACGTAAAACTAAGGGCTGCAATAATCACAGGACCAATGGCGAGCCCATCCAAACCATCCGTTAGATTCACCGCATTAGATGCCCCCACCATGACAAACATAGTGAAAGGGATAAAAAGCATGCCTAAATAAATATAGACGTTTTTGAAAAAAGGAACCGTCACAACGCGGTTTAATTCTGGGGGCAAACATTGAGTAATCCAGTATCCAAAGGCCCCCGCAATGGTACACTGCATCAAAAATTTGAGCTTGCCAGAAAGGCCCTTACTGTTGGATTTACTAACCTTGAGATAATCATCCAGAAATCCAATCCCCCCAAACCCCAAGGTAACCCCCAAGACAATCCATACATAGGGATTTTCTAGATTTGCCCACAGCAGCGTTGAAATAGTAAGGGCCAGCAGAATCAGCCCGCCCCCCATGGTGGGGGTTCCTTGTTTTGTCAACAGATGACTTTGGGGGCCATTCTCCCGAATAGGTTGACCCTTTTGTTGATTTGACCTTAGAAACTTAATAAATTTCTCCCCAAACAGTAAACTGATCAGGAAAGCCGTCAACATGGCCCCCCCAGTTCTGAAGGTGATATATTTTAATAGGTTTAGCCCACTAATATTGGCCGCATAGGGATAAAGAAGGTTGTAAAACATGGCTAACTACCTTTGATTGCCGTAATAATGGTATCCATTTTCATGGAGTGGGATCCTTTAATCAGGACTAAATCTCCTGGATTAATGTAATCCAATATGGCATTTATGGCCTCTTTACTACTACCAAAATGTCCTAATTTTAAATTGTCTGGCAAAATTTCATAGAGATGTCCCATGAGCTCTCCACAACAAAAAACCCCATCGATATTTGTTTTCGTAATCACATCCTTCAAATCTTTGTGGGTTTGAATCTCAAAATCCCCTTGTTCCCGGATATCCCCTAAAATCGCGATTCTACGGCCTGTGCAGGGGAATAGATCCATGATTTGAATGATGGTGCCCATGGAACTGGCATTAAAGGTTTCATCAATCACCGTGACCTCGCTATCTTTCCAAGGCAGCTTTAAATGCTGCCCCCGACCTTCCACATATCCAAAACTTTCAAGGGCTGGAATGGCTTTTGATATATCACCACCCACAGCCGATACGGCTGTCAGGGCCACGAGGCTATTCATGGCCATATGCTTCCCCGCAATGCCCAGTTTATAACTGATAGGTTTTCCCAGAATCGTCGCCTCAACATACCCCACGCCACCCTTATAGCCATGATCCTTTAGAACAACTGAATTTTCAGCCCCTTCTCCAAAAGTCAAAATATTGTGAATCCCCTTCTTTTGAGCCAGTTCTTTCAACAAATTCGTTTGGGAAATATCTCCATTCAGAATAAGAACTCCATCTGAATCCATGCCTTCAAAAATTTCAGCTTTCGCCCGAGCAATATTATCCAGGGATCCCAAAAGTCCCACATGGGAACCTGCGATAGTTGTAATAATGGCAATCTCAGGTCTTACCATTTGGGTGAGTCTTGACATCTCTCCTGGATGATTCATGCCCATTTCAAAAATTAGGAATTCTGCATCCAATGGTGCATTGGCGAGTGTCAAAGGGACACCCCAATGATTGTTAAAACTACGGGGACTTGCATATGTTTTGCCAAGACGTTCAAACACCGCTTTGGTCATTTCCTTGGTGGTTGTTTTTCCAGCACTTCCCGTAATGCCGATGATATGGCCCGTTAACTGGCTACGTCTAAAGTTCCCTAAATCCATTAAGGCTTGATCTGTATTGTTTACATGAATCAAAAAGTCGTAGGGTATATCATATATGGAAGCATCTACAATGGCGGCAATAGCGCCTTTCTCAAAAGCATCTCCAATGAATCTATGGCCATCCATGGTTTCCCCTCGAATGGCAATGTATACTTCGCCGGGTTTTAACGTTCGGGTATCGATGGAAAATCCTGGTACTGCTACGTCTCTGGCAACTCCCTTACCATTTGTTGCCTTTAAAATATCTGCATACATCCACATGGTTAGCTCCTTAACAGTTCCCGTACGACTTCGGCATCATCAAAGGGGATAACCTGATCCCCAATAATTTGGCCACTTTCATGACCCTTACCGGCCACTAGAATCACGTCCCCTTCACCAGCTATATTTAAAGCCTCACTAATGGCCTCTCGCCGATCTGCTATATTCCTCGCATCAGGGCATCCTGCCATAACCTCTGACCGGATAGTATCTGCATCTTCGTATCTAGGATTATCATCCGTCACAATCACACGATCTGCCAATTCCGCTGCAATCGCACCCATCTCGGGGCGTTTTCCTTTATCCCGGTTTCCCCCACATCCAAAGATCACATACAAATCATTTTCTGTGTGGGATTTTAAAGCATTCAAAGCTGCAGTTAAAGCATCTGGACTGTGAGCGTAATCAACATACACCGCTGCCCCCTTCTGAGTACGCCCCACAAATTCTAGCCTTCCGGGGACTCCCTCTAGTTTTTCCAGGGCCAAGATAGCCTCTTGGGATCGCTCGGGATCCGTTGCTAAAACGAGTCCCAGTGCACACAGGGCATTCATCACTTGGAAACGTCCCACCAATGGAAAATCCAAATGATAGCGTTTTCCAAAGACATTGATGGATAGCTTTTGCCCATGAGGGAGGGGCTGGATGTAGTTAATACTAATATCCCCTCCTGCTTTACCATACGTGATCAAGGGATGGGGATAGGCAGCATTCTTGACGGTATTAAAAATCTCGATATC
>CAYOCE010000032.1:0-16025 GCA_964402405.1 uncultured Hyphomicrobiales bacterium
TAATTAATGCCCTATACCACTTTAGATTGGATTAATTTTTTCAAGGCTTCCCAATACTCTAATAAGCCTTTGCAGGCCTCTATTCCCTGATTGAGATTTTTGACTATCAATTCAGGATGATCAGGGTATTCATGGGTAAGGGCATTTCTAATATTGCGCAAACTTACCCAATAATCTGCTTTCTCAAGAAATCCTAGTTTTTCCAATAGGTATAAACGATCCAAATAACTTTTTTTCGAGATGTCTTCTTGGAGAATTTCTAAAATTAACGGAAAAACTTTTTGTCCAATTGTATCCTGCAATTTTGAAAAGCGACCTGTTATGATGTCCAGAAACCCTAATTGCTCAAGGGGTAAATTTTCTAATAGTTGCGGGGTAAAGGGAAGTAGCTTTTGAATACGATCAATAGCTAGGCGAATGCGAGAAACGTGGAGATCACAAATTTTAATTTCCTGATTCAAAATACCTTTTAAATCGCTACTATTCATACTAATTGAATACCTTCCTCTTTGGCAATTTTATGGATTAATTGATGATTGTCTTTAAATTTAATGACTACATCCACCTTACGTTCCCCAATTTTATACTCCAACTCTAGGAGAAATCTTAGCTTTGATTGAATCACTTGATCGGCATCTGTACAAGGGGTTTCTACATATAAATCAATATCCCCGCCTTTTTTAGTGGGATTAACTCTTGAGCCAAATATCCATAGATGATCTTCATTTTGAAAGCATTCTTTAAACGTATTCTGAATGGCCTCTAGTTCAAAATCAGTCAGTCGAATATTTTGACGGTTGAGCAAAAGGCTGTTTAAACCAGGATCTGCCATATCATCTTATCCTTATGTGTTTTTGTGCCTTCATTATGGCCTATTTGGAAGATAGAATATATAAAACAATCCTTATTTTCAATAGACTTCGCTATTTCGGGAATTGGTTGAAGCGCTTAACCCCGATCCCCAACATACAGCACAATCTCATCAGGGTTTACCGAGGCATACCCTTGGGTAATTCTATGGTGCTTTCCATTTATCTTAACCTGGCCCTCTTTTAGTTTCACAACCGTAGCGGCATGTCCTGGGTAGATTCCCATATCCCCTGCATCTGCAGGCAAGGCAACCAATTCCGTTGTCTCAAACACTTCTCGAGTTTTTGGTGTTTGAATGATGACTTTCATTTTACTTGGTTCCCTTAAAATCCTTGGATTTCTTCAAGACATCCTCGATAGATCCCGCCATGAAGAAAGCCCCTTCAGGGATATCATCATAAGCTCCTTCCACAATGCCTTTGAAACCTTTAATCGTATCTTTCACATCGGTGAATACCCCAGAAATCCCTGTAAACACCTGGGCCACATGGAAAGGTTGCGAGAAGAATCGTTGAATCTTGCGCGCGCGCGAAACAACGAGCTTATCATCCTTGGAAAGTTCATCCATCCCCAGAATCGCAATGATGTCCTGCAAAGCTTTGTAAGTTTGGAGGACTTCCTGAACCTTACGAGCCACTTGATAATGCTCTTCCCCTACTACGTCAGGACTAAGGGCCCTAGAGCTTGAATCCAAAGGATCCACCGCTGGATAAATCCCCAGCTCGGCAATCTTACGACTAAGGACGGTTGTTGCATCCAAGTGAGTGAAGGATGCGGCCGGCGCTGGATCCGTCAAATCATCTGCAGGTACATAAATCGCCTGCACACTGGTAATAGATCCGTTCTGGGTGGAAGTAATACGTTCCTGTAATTCTCCCATTTCTGTCGCGAGCGTGGGCTGATATCCCACAGCCGAGGGGATACGCCCCAATAGGGCAGATACTTCGGATCCTGCTTGGGTGAATCGGAAAATGTTATCAATGAATAACAAAACATCCTGATGCTCATGGTCCCTAAAATATTCCGCAACCGTTAGGCCACTAAGGGCCACGCGAGCACGAGCCCCAGGAGGCTCATTCATCTGCCCATAAACCAAGGCAGCTTTGGAATTGGGTCCCTCTAGATCAATAACCCCCGAATCGATCATTTCGTGGTAAAGATCATTTCCTTCTCGGGTACGTTCCCCCACGCCAGCAAACACGGAGTATCCGCCGTGGGCCTTGGCAATGTTGTTAATCAGCTCCATGATCAAAACGGTCTTTCCCACCCCTGCCCCGCCGAAAAGGCCGATCTTGCCGCCTCTAGGATACGGGGCCAATAGGTCCACAACCTTGATGCCGGTGGTCAAAATTTCGGTTTTAGTAGACTGTTCATGAAACGGGGGCGGAGATCTATGAATGGCATCCAACCTATCCCCAATGATGTCGCCACGGCCATCCAAGGGATCCCCTGTGACATTCATAATGCGGCCTAATGTCGCCTTGCCAACAGGGACAGAAATAGGGCGCCTCAAATCATACACTAGAGCCCCACGTGCCAACCCATCTGTTGGATTCATGGCAATGGTGCGCACGGTATTTTCCCCTAAATGCAGGGCAATTTCCAACGTAATCGTGCGATTTTCCTCGCGGATTTCCAGGGCATTTAGAATGGGAGGTACATTGCTTTCAAAATGCACATCCACCACAGCTCCCATGATACGACTGACTTTACCTATGCTTTGTTTCTTCGTCATTGTTCTCCTCGCCTTTCAAACTGTGGATCACTAAATTTCGGATATCTCCGGTGCGCATGTATAAAGGATACACTTGCGCTCCTCGATTCCTTATTTAGTTTCCCACATTTGGAAATCCGAGGAGAGCGTTCTTCCTTTAAATCTAAACAGCTTTTGCGCCTGCAATAATCTCTGAAAGCTCGCGCGTAATCAGGGCTTGGCGTGTTCTGTTATATAAAATCTGTAAATCATCCACCATATCATCAGCGTTCCGCGTTGCATTCTCCATGGCCATCATTCGGGCACTTTCCTCGGAGGCGCGGGTTTCTAAAAAGCCATAATAAAGACTGGCTGCCAGAGTTGATAGAACCAAATCATTCATCATATGACTGGGCTTGGGATCCGCATCAAACAGTTGCGTCTCCTTGAGAGGTTCTAAAAATAAGGGCTCGAGAGGTACCAAACTTTTAACATCCACATCATAGGACATCAAGGATTTAAAGCGACTAAAGACACAACTGCAGGTGTCAAATTCCCCCGCGTCATAAAGGATTTTTAAGGTCAATGCCAAGGACTCAAAGGGTTTAAATCCAGATTTAACATCAAAGTTTTCATGAAACTTGATCTTGTGCTTCAGATAGCTGGGCAAAGAATCAACAAGCTTATGGCCAATGGACATTAAAATCACTGTCTTACCCTGATGCTTCAATTCTTTGATAGCGGCAATTGTTTTCTGCAACGTGATGCTATTAAAAGACCCGCATAGCCCCTTGTCCGTTGAAAAAACAATTAGCAAATGTTTTGGACCTGAGCGTCCAACCAATAACGGTGGTAATTCATCCCCATCAGCCTTGATTTCAATCACATCATTCAACATGCTATAAAAGCCCTGCAAATACTCTGCCCCATACTTCAAGGATTCTTCGTATTTTCGAAATTTAGAAATGGCCACCATTTTCATGGCAGCCGTAATCTTCTTGATGGACTTGATACTAGAGATCCTTTGTCTTAGGGCCTGTAAGCTGGACATCCTTACACCTTTTTGAACATCTCAGTGAATTTGCGCAATTTCTCATGGAGCTTCTTTAAAGTAGAGTCGCTCAGCTTGCCTTCTTCTTGAATGCTAGCTCGCAGCTCAGACCCATTGGCTCTCATGTATTCCAACAGCTCTGCCCCGTAGCGATCCACTTCTTCAGGATTAATCTCATCCAGATACCCATTCACACCTGCGAAAATTTGGATCACCTGATCCACCAAAGATAGGGGGACATAAGGCCGCTGTTTCAATAACTGCGTTAACCGAACGCCGCGATCTAGCAACCTTCGAGCACTTTCATCAAGATCTGAGGCAAACTTAGAGAATCCCTCCATTTCTCGGTATTGGGCGAGCTCCAGCTTGATGGATCCCGCCACCTGCTTCATGGCTTTGACTTGAGCAGCAGATCCCACTCGGCTAACAGAGAGCCCCACGTTAATGGCAGGACGAATACCCTTGTAAAACAAATCTGTTTCCAAGAAAATCTGCCCATCGGTAATGGAAATCACGTTGGTGGGAATATAGGCAGACACGTCCCCTGCCTGGGTTTCAATCACCGGCAACGCCGTAAGTGACCCCCCGCCCTTTTCCTTGCTGAGCTTTGCCGCCCGTTCTAGCAACCTAGAATGCAAGAAGAACACATCCCCTGGATAGGCCTCCCGTCCAGGAGGACGACCCAACAGCAAAGACATCTGGCGATAGGCCACCGCTTGTTTTGAGAGGTCATCATAAATGACCAGGGCATGCATGCCATTATCCCGGAAATATTCCCCCATGGCGCATCCTGTATAGGGGGCCAAAAACTGCATGGGGGCTGGATCTGAGGCACCTGCAGCCACCACAATGGTGTAATCAAGGGCCCCATGGTCCTCGAGGGTTTTCATGAGTTGTGCCACGGTTGATTGCTTCTGACCAATGGCCACATAAATACAAAAGAGTCGATTGGGATCCCCCGCCAAATGGGCAGCCCGTTGATTTAGGATGGTATCGATAATGAGGGTTGTTTTACCCGTTTGCCGATCGCCAATAATTAACTCCCGCTGACCACGGCCAATGGGAATCAAGGTATCAATGGCTTTGATCCCTGTTTGCATAGGTTCACTCACAGATTCACGATCAATAATCCCCGGAGCGGGCGCCTCGGCTGGCGCCATAATCACATCTGTCAAAGGTCCTTTGCCATCGATGGGGTTCCCTAGGGCATCCACCACACGACCCAATAGGCCCATCCCAACAGGCACCTCCACCACGCGACCGGTTCCATAGACGGTGTCTCCCTCGCGAACGGATCTATCTTCGCCAAAAATCACCACCCCAACATTGTCTTCATCCAAATTTAGAACCATGCCCTTGGTATCCCCATTAAAGGCCACAAGCTCGCCTGATTTAACATTCTGCAGACCATAAACAGTGGCAATACCGTCCCCCACAGAAATGACCTGACCTGCCTCCACTAAATCCAGGGTTGGGGTAAAGTTTTCAATTTGCTGGGTTAGCAGCGAGAAAATTTCATTTGCTTTTAGAGTCATTAATACTCACCTTTTCAAGAGTTGATGCCAAAACATCCAACTGATGCTTTAAAGAACCATCAAATATATAGGAACCCACTTGGATACGTAATCCTCCAAGTATTTCAGAATCCTGGGTCGTCTTTAGCACAACTTGTTTTTGAAGTAAACGCCCCAGAGCTTCCTCTAGATCTTTTTTCTGAGTATTACTCAATTCTTTTACAGACATCACTGTCCCCATGGTTCTATTTTGGGCTGTATTTGAAATATCGGTAAAATCCACCAAAACCTCTGGAAGAATGGGTAGCCTTTTATTCATACACAATAATTTCAAGAGATTTTTAGTATAGGGATTAAGCTTTGCCGTCTTTGCGATCTTATCAACCAAGGCCTGCTGCTGCGAAACAGAGACCAACGGATTTTTCATAAACGACTGAAACCCAGCACTCGAATTGACCAGATCCTGCAACAGGATTATATCCTGTAGCACCGCAGACAGGACATCATTCCTGTTTGCCACATCAAAAAAAGATTGAGCATATTGCCGTGAAACGTTATCCGATTTACTTGCCAATTTCAGTGTTTCCTAAGTGTCTTATGATGTAGTGTTGTTTTTAAACAGCCTCAGTATATTTATATCATTATACTCCTATAAAGTCAAAGTTTACGTGTCTTTTGTAAGATCTTTTGACCATGCTGTCACAGGCCGGGATTGGTCTACGACCATTTTCGTCGGGATGGTTTATACCCCCATCAGCGACATCAGTTTCTGATAGGCCTTTTTGAATCCAGATAAGTGATAGACATCCTGGGTTTTTTCGCCCTTTTTGAAGTGGCTGGATACTTTTAAAATTTTATGTTTTCCCATATGATCGATTAATTTTTGATCCACTTCATGACTGGCCCCCAGGGCCTTGTCCTTTTGGGGAAGCAATTTGATTTGGTCTTTGTCAAAGGCAAACAGCACCATGGATTTTTGATTCAGCTGTTCCCCCGCCACGAAGGTTAGAAAGAACGGAACCCCAAGGCCTTTCTTGATAGTAACCAATATATATGTGTCTTTGCGTTTTTTATGGCTGCCTGTTTTTTGGTGGGGATAGCCAATCAAGGCATAGACGTCCCTGCCCTTCGCATCCTTATGCTGATACACATGCCAATCTCCTGACGTCATTAAATGGGCCACAAGAGGCACCGCATGTAGAGATGCAGTGGTCATCAAAAGAAATAAAATTAATATTCTTTGTATCATTATTTAAGACAGACTTACGAGCTTTCCAGCGGACTCTATTCTATGGGTATGTTTCTGACATCTATTATTATCATCGCACCCATGGAATACATGAACAACATTGCTATCAATACTAGCTCGGTCAAAAAAATCAAGGGGCGTTTGAAAATAAATTTCCATCTTAAGCCGATTATAGGGTTGCCCACTACTTTGAAGGGCCCAATCGAGAGAAATATAAAAGGCACTCAGGGTAAACAGGGTAAAGGTCCCCCCCTGGTTTTCTGCAGATACGACAACATGCAGACCATTATTTAACCTGCCAATATATTTATATTTAAAAAAGCCATTATCGGGAAGAGGACTTGTAATCCATCCATCCTTCCTAGAAATATGGGTGCTGGGGAAAAGATTTGTATTGATAGCCATATTTAAATCAAGGGCTAACCGGTAGGGTTGAGCCAAATCCGAAATAGGATTTTGAAAAAATTGAATCATGAGGGGGGGAATGGGTTTACCCTCTAGAAAAAAACTAGACTGCACCTCACGAAGTAATTTTTCCATATCCTCCAGGTTCTGAGCCCTACTAATTTTAGCATCATAGAGTGCTTCTATATTAAGAAAGCTGGATAGAGAGATGAAGATAACACCTACGAACCACCCCGGCGAAAGCCGGGGTCCATACAACACCTGTATAATCAATGCCTTGAAAATTTTATATGCTCTTGGGCCCCGGCTTTCGCCGGGGTGGTTCAATGGGGGGCTACTTCTTATTAACATAGGCGTCCTTAATTATTTCTAAAAAATTTGTTTTTTGATCATCCGTTAGATGATCCATTATGTCCATAAATGTCATGGAACGCCAAGAAGAAATTTTTTCAATTAAATACGGAATGGGACTATGGGGATCATGAGTTTTTAGATAGTTGATGGCCGAATCCACGAGGGCATAGGCATGATCTCGATTCTGAATACTATCCTCAGATAAATCGCTACTGGATTGGGGATTAACAAACTCTTGGACAATCCGCTCATTTTTGTCCTCTACAGGCGATGCGATTCCCTCAGTTGCCATCGGTTGGGGTTGAATAATTTCAACGGTTGGTGGGCTAATTTTCCTCCCCCTTTCAGATAAAGTCTGAGTGGTAAATTTTAAGAAATCTGTTAGTTTATTTTTTAGGCGATATAAGGTAGGAGAATCTTTTCCCATTGTTTGATCCAAAAAGATAGAAAAATTTTGGAGGGAGGCCAAACATTCTTTAATGGTGCTTTGCATGTCTTCATAAAAAGATGCATCAGTCTTATCAAGGCTTTCGTTAAAATCCAGCAAGGTAGGGTTTTTCCGAGTCCCTATCTGTTCAAGGGGCGCATTCGTGCTAGGGTTAGGTCGATCCCCCGCAGGACGTAATCCCTGGAGGCGACTTAGTTCTACCCAATTGCCAAAGGGATAGGATCTAAGGTCTGTATTGCTCGGAGAAGTAATCAGAAGGCGATTCATACGATCTGCTAATTTTTCATTGGCCCAATAAAAGGGGCTTAATCGATAATCCAAGGCTCCATTTGTGATCGCAGGATAGATGTTTTCCCAATAGCGCTGACTTAGGGCATACATCAGATTTAATCCCCTTAAAAAACCTGGCATGCCATAAAGGAACATCCAAGCCTCCCAAAGCCAAGAAGCTACTTGCAAATCCTTGGATTTATTGATCAGAACATTTTGGCAAAGCGTACTTGCTGTTTCCCAATCTCCCAGTTTTATATCTCGAACCCAAACACCTTGGGGAAGATCATCTTCTTCCCGCAAAGCCTCCCGAATATTATCATAATCTGCGGCATAGCGTAAAAAGACACCCACAGGATTTTCACCTGGGATGTCTTGTAAAAAGTCCTCGATGTTTATTTGGGAAACATCTTTCATCCTATACTCCTCGCCTTTCAAACTGTGGATCGTTAAATTGACTGATCCACGCATTTCATTTGTGGATCATTACCTATCGGTTCGGGTACCTTCGTCGGGCATGTACTACAGTACACTATCCCTCCTCGGTCCCTCATTTAACTTCCCACAGTTACTGATCCACGCATTTCATTTGTGGATCATTGCCTAAAGGCTCGAAATCCGAAGAGTATAAGTTTATTTACCTATCAATAGTCAGGATTGGCGCCACATACGGGAAGTTAGGAATTTTAAAGTTCCGAGGCGTCTTGCCCTTGCCCATCACGGGTTTCACTCTAATGTAAAGAACAGCCTTGCTTTCTTCCTGATGAGACATTGGATTACTGGTAAGGGGAACGGTGAAAGACAATAATGTATTATCCCCTGGCGTTTGACCTTCAGCAAGACGCGCCTGATTTAGCATCAGCGCTCGGAGCAATGCCCACTGACCCTCGTATAGGAAATTTACTCGTCCATCCACATTAATATAGGCAGGGTTCTTATCTTTCCCCAGAAGTGGATGCATTTTAGACATTTGGGCCCATTTAAAGGAAAAGGCTGCAACCTCCCCTATGTTCCAACGCCCCCCTGTTTGGCCCATTTGCATATCCACAACCCTATTACCCGAAACAAAGGCCCAACTAATAACACTATTTGCACCAACTTCGTTTTGACGATTTGCCCTGAATTGAATATCAAGTGTCATTCCCGGCGGGTCATTGGGATTTTGAGGGACAAAATAATCATCCAAAAATGTTTTAACCTCTTCCAATTGATTTAAAAACTGGAGGGCTTGCGGTAGATTATTGCTGCGACCTTGAAGACGTGCTAGGGCCTGTCTTTCCACAAGGCTAAGGTTATCATAGTACTTAAAGAAATTAAGAATTGTTTCCACATTAACTTCATTTGTTGGAGCTGTCTCTGGATTGACCACTCGACTAAAAGGAAAACCCCCAGAAAGATTATGATTAAAATATGATGCCATGTGATTGTATTTTTCCACAGCAACAGCTTCAGCAATGTTGAGACATTGTTGATACATAGAGGCACGTATTTTATTACCTTTCTGTAAAAAGAAATCGGCCGTAGGCTGCTCAAATTGTTGCGGAGATAGCTCTTTAAAGCAATTAGCAAAAGTTATCTTATTTCCCCCATCCATCAAAAATTGAGTCAAAACCTGGATATTATTTCCAGCTTTTTTGGTGGCATATTCATTAACTTGCTTTAGAATGCGACCCCATTTATTCATCAATTTAGACTGTTCGATGGTTGAATTAAATTGCTCCTGTCGTAAAAACGACAATAAAGGTAAAGCGTACTCCAGGGCTAATGACATAATTTGTTTTGTTTGATCGTTAAGATAGCTCCCTAATTCTTGGCGATCAAAGGTCTGATATGCTTGCAATATGGCATTTTCATTTCCCTGCCACCAATTAAATGTCCCCAAATAAGATCCATAGAAATTTTGCTGCTCGAGAATGCTATCTATTTTTGTCAGCAAACCATACACTTGATAGAACAATAGTTCTTTAAGCGATACATATTGGGGGCCTGCATTCATTTGCTTTAGAATTTGTAGTAGGTTCAAAAATAAAGGGCCAACCTCTTTGACATTATTGATTTGAGATGTCAAAGAATTTTGTAATGCATTCGGAGAAATTAGATAAGGAAGCGCCACAAAATTTTGAGCACGCGCCAAAATATCCCCAATATTTCGAATCAACTGCTGCCGGGCAAGAATTTTAAAGGGTTCCTGTAAATCAGCCGGATAATTGCGTATATTGGCCGTCATAAAATTATCATATGCTTTAACCAACAGAGTCGCCGTTTTAACTAATTGGGGATCCCAATAAAGCAAATATCCATCAGGTACTTTAGTAACAATTGATTTTCCAGAAGTGATTTGCATAAAGGGTTGGCTTAGAAAATGCGTAACACTGTTTTCTAAACTTTCTAATCCCACTGAAGGAGTTAGTTGTTGATCTTCTTCTGAAAAACTAAAGAAATATCCTGTTAGAGGCGATCCATAATTTTTCAAAGCTTGTTGAGCTTGTCTGTACCGAGCTAAAGCCTCCTGTGACAACCCACGAACAAACCCTTCATCAAACAACTTAATGCTTGAAATGTTTACCATCATTTCTTCGAATTGATTGCCGGGATTAAAATCCGAGCGACTAATCCAGGAAAGATCTGGGTTGGCAAGCAGTTGCTTTAGTTGTTGGACACGATTAACCGCCATCTGAAGGGCTTGGAGTTTTGGCAAGATCCCCTGCCGGCTATCAATATCATAAAGGGCCTTTTGTAGATCCCTCACAAATTTATAATTTGCTTCAGGATTTAATGCCCTATTCAAAAACACGGTGAAAAGGGTAAAAAGTCGCTTTTGTGCTAAAATCTTATAGTTTTCCAAGCTGAGTGGCCTGTAGTAGGCATTTTTAATGGTAGATAACGTCAAAGAATTTGGATCTTCTATGTACTCAGCATCAAAGGAAAATCCATATAAATATTTAATAACAAAAGCAAGGCCTGGAACCGTTGGCGTATTTTGGAATGTCCTATACACATCCAAAACACGCTCTAGTGTTTGCACAGCATCCACATATCCTTCTAAAGCCAAGAATTCAGGGGTATCCAGAGGTCTTTCAATGCCTTGATTATCTAGCTGTCCCAAATGAGGGGGCAACGGATTTTTAAAAATTTGCTCTGCTTTCTCGTATAGTCTTTCGTACATAGATTTTGCAATAATCAAATCAAATGTTGTTTGAATAGCATGTTCAACATTGGTATAAAATTTGATGACATACGAAGCGGGTAAATAAGGTGTCTTTATGCGCAGCTTATGTGTTTGGGTCATCATTTCCAGAATGACTTCACTTTGATTTTTCAAAAATATATCAGAGTTGGCTGTCACTGTTTCTTCAGGACGCTGCTTCTTATATAACTTTGTTGAAATAATACTACGAAGCGTATTGTCAAAATAGGGCTCTAATGCTTCTGCTTTTTTCTTTGTTATTTGGTACCCATGATGGAACGCAAATGGGCTTAAAATAAGAAAGCTAGCAATCAATATCTTTAGATAATTAATCTGTTTATTTGAAGATACGATGTATCTCTTAAGGGGTGTCGCAAGACCAAATTCTTTAAATATTTTCTTTGAAAACAAGTCTTTCAAAAAAGATATTTTGAAAGCTTCCGTGGCCCCCTTCTCTTTCTCAAATGCTGAGATATTTAAAACTTTTTGCGATACCCCTCCTGCAAAATAAATTCCTCTCAGCGTAAAGTGACTTCTATAGCCTTGGATTTCAAAAATTTTGCCTACATAATCAGAAATACCCTTTTCTAAAGTAGCGATTTCTGTTGGCAATAACATAACATCATCGCGATAATTGGCATCATCACTATTTTCAAAAATATCAAAAGTGGCCGTTGTTAGATCTGCTGTAATAGATGAAAAAGCCTCTCGTATCCAATGGGGAGAAAATTCTTCGTTAACTTCATAAGGATTAGACCATCCGAATATCTGGTCCAAGGTATTGTTGGGTAATCTTTCCAAAAACCCGGAAAAACCTGCAATTTGGTCAGACTTAGTGATAATGATGTATACAGGAAGGGTCAGCCCAAGCATATCTTCAGCCAGTTTTAATTGTTTAGCAATTAACCCTGCTTTTGCTTTTATTTCTTCAGATGTCAGCGCATTTTGCCCCACAAAATCAGAAGCTTGGATGGCTAAAACAATGCCATCAATTGGTCGCTTAGGACGGAAAAGCCGAAGGTATTTTAGTAATTGACTCCAATTGCTTCGATCTTTGGTCTCCGATTCTTTCAAGAAAAATTTTCCTGCCACATCTAAAATTAGACCCTGTTCAAAGAACCACCAGCTAATGGAGCAGTCCCCTCCCAAGGCAAAAGTGGGATGGTTCGCCGGTTGCCGCAATCCTAGATTTCTAAGGATGCTTGTTTTTCCAGAAGATTCAGGCCCCACCAATAAAAACCAGGGAAGATTATAAGCATAATTTTCCCCCTCGCTATTTTCCTTCAACCATTGTTTTGCGTGTTTGAAAGATTCGCGCAAAGGAGGGATATACCTGATTTTTAGAATTAGTTTTTTACAGGCATTAAGAAAAATGTGCCAAAAGGAAGAAGAGGGCTGTCCAGGGGATTGGGTGTTTTTTTTGCCCAGGGATGAGCCTGTTAAAATTGAGATAATCCCAAAAATAATCAAAGAAGCAACAAGACTTCCAAAAATGACATAGAGATATGTTTCAAATGTTGAAGAGGTGTCCATCAGCTATATTTCATCCCCTTTTTCTTGATTTATAATTGCATCAATAGTTTGATACAGCTTATGCGCTGCACTATACCATATGACGCCGGACAGCATAAATAACGTCATCAAAACACCCAAAAAAATCATAAGGTATCTCCTGGGATTGGGAAGATCCTTTGTAATACTATTATCTATAGTACTTTCATATGCAGTTGAAAACAATGCGCTTTTTCCTGAAAATAATTGAGATTCCCGCCACATGATAAAATAGTAAAGCTTTCTTTTGTATTGCTTGATATCACTCTGATTATCTGCCCCTCTATACTTCCCCTGAAACCCTAGGCCTAATGCCCATAAATAGAGGGTTCCAATGTCTCGACTGGAAGGATCCCGTGTTGCAAGGTAGGTATCCAATTTTTCAAAAAATGTTACCCCCGCTGTATGGGTCCCAAAAAATCGAGATTCCAATAAATTATTTTCCCACTCTGACCTGCCAGACCATTTAAGGTTCAAAAAAATTTCATCAGCAAGTGATGCCATAATATAGAGTGCCTCTTGATAATAATTCAGCGAAAATTCACCCCCTGCCTCACTCACTTTGCTGAGTTGCTTTCCCAGAAGTAATTCTAAAGACAGAAAAATCCTTCTGGCAAGGGTTTGAGTATGACTCAATGCTTGGATATCTTGGGGGCTTTCTTGTCCTGAATCTAATGTCAAATCCTCTGTCTTTACATCAAATGTTTGACCAGAAAAAGCAAGTGCTTTGGAAAGGACAATTTCTCGATAGAATTCCCGAAAATTATTTATAATGAATGAATTTTTCAAATTCGTTGAAAGCATACAATATATCCTATACTACCTTAGCTATTTGCATTGTTAACATCTGCAACATACAGAGAAACTCCCTCCGGACGATTCTGATCTGTATCAGCGATATTGAAAATTTTTAACGTTTGTCCTGGAATGATAAAAGCTGGATTATTAGCAACTTGAACAAAAACAACCCCTTTATTTACCAACAACCCTAGTTCTGGCACTTGTTCAACGCTTGTACGATCTGCCCCTAAAATCCTTTTATCTCGGACGCTTTCAACCACACTGGCTGAGGCAATGACAGCCCCAGAAAGCCAACTCATCACATCTTTTGATGTCATGGTATCACTATAGCGTACTCCTAAAATCAACGTATCTCCCTGAGTCCACTCTGGTTTTAGATCTAGGCTAAACATTTGACCTTGCTGGGCAAACTGTATATCAACGGATATCGTTTTAATAAAGTCTAACATGTGCTTTATAAAATCCAGGACAGGTGCAAATGTATCCCTAAGGTTGTTATGATTATATGCTGATAAAACGGGTGGAATTTGCCCGGGATTAAGACTACACATACGACCTGCCATTACGGCGAGTTCTTTATAAACAACAAACGGATGGACATACTGGGCTGCAAGCAAAGCCTCAAGCCCAACTATTTGGGCAGCAAGCACATTAAAATACGTTTGATAGGTTGCAAGTAAGGGGGAGGTAGCCGTTGCAAGGGGAGATTGCAATTGGTCCCCTAAAAAGGCAAGTTTATCTCGGATAGATTTCACAATGTCATAGGATTTTCGATAAACATCTGACTCCTTGGACATTGTCGTGCGAGGCGGAATAAAGTCTGTCAATTGATAGGCTTCATCCTTAAAAAACACCTCTCCTACAGGAAAACTTTCATACCGAGTCGGGATATTATTATCCACAACGAGGTAGAGCTTTAAAGCAATTCTAGGAATCACTAAAGGAAACTCTCCCGTATTTTCATCAACTACAGGCATCCCAGGAACGGAATCATATCGGGGAAATTCAGAATCAAGATTAGCCGTATCTGGCCGATACCGCATTACAGCTAAATGAAAAGGAATTTTATCCTTAGAAAGAGCATCTTTCAAAGGTTTTAGATCAAATTCAGGATAAACAGGGTCATTGACATTGACCAATAGAATACTGCCATCGGGAAAAGTGGCATCAAGCTCTGTAATCTTAATTGTCCCACTAACCAATGCTGCAGGATCAATGGTTAGCTTTCGAACACCCCAAAAGTAAGGACACGCAATAGTCAGATATTGTAAAGATAACAAATCATTTTGTTGACGCGCTTGTTGAAAATGATGAGGCTCCAACAACATTCCTTCATGCCACTGAATTCCATTATAAAACTTAGACATTTACCACCCCATCCTGGATTGGTGAGATTTAGACCTGATGCTCATCCGTCTTTTAGTCCTTATATTTTTAATATTTCCCCTTCAGAGCAAAATCAGCCCTACTAAACACTCTACCTATTTCAGATATAGAACACAAGAGCCATATGTATAGCCTCACATATATTTTCTGCTTGAAAAATCGGATATAATAGAGAATATCTTAAGGATAAGGAGAACCCACATGCGCCCTGTTATTGGAATGACATTAGAATACGATAATCACTGCACTTATTTTTCCAAATACCCCTGGTATGCCATCCGGGAAAATTATTGCGAAGCGGTTAGTAAGGCCGGAGGCGTTCCTATTTTATTGCCCTATGATTGGGATGCCATTGACGCCTACCTGGATTTGGTTTCGGGCATCCTGATTCCAGGAGGAGATTTTGATGTGGACCCCGTTCTATATGGAGTAGATACACGTCATCCCACAGTGAAATTAATTCCCCAGAGGACAAATTTTGAATATGAGCTTGTGAAGCGTGCCCTTGCCAGGAATAAACCTATTTTGGGCATTTGTGGAGGCCATCAATTATTGAATGTCGTATTTGGGGGAACTCTGATCCAGCATATCCCAGAAGAGTACTTAACAGATATTGGTCATTCTCAACCTACCCCCCGTCATGAACCTTGTCATGAAGTAAAAATAACCCAAAACACCCTCTTAAGTAAAATTACAGGTAAAGAAAAATTTATGGTGAATAGTATTCATCATCAGGCAATCAAAACAGTTGGTCCAGATGTAGTCATTAATGCTGTCGCTACTGATGGGATGGTTGAAGGCATTGAAAATCCAAAGTATAAATTTTGCCTGGGGGTTCAATGGCATCCTGAATTCCATATAACGGGGGCTGATATAGCTATATTAGAAGCCCTCGTTCAAGCATCTCAGTCTTCATAATGTATAGGCTATACTTAAAAAGCTTTTAACGCCTTAAAATTAAATGACATCAAAAAAAGTCAACACTTTTATTTTTCAAAAAATACTTTTTACTTATTAACACAATGTAAAAAATATGCTATTAATTAAATATACAATAAAAAAACAAATAAAAAATAAATTGGGAGAATACAGTGGACGATTTACAAATTGATCCTAAGAAGTTTTATCGTTTAAAACAAAGTGGACGAAAATGGTATATTATAGACATCCGCGATCCATGGGAGGTTGAGATTGCTGCCATTGATGATGCCCATAATATTCCCTTGGATGAGGTTTATAATAACCT
>CAYOCE010000033.1:0-15860 GCA_964402405.1 uncultured Hyphomicrobiales bacterium
TCTGAAACCCCTCTATTTTCATGGATCCCGGCCTATGCCGGGATGGTCTAAAGACCATTTTCAATACTTTTCAGGCTTTTTGACTCTAGGTTTCTGCCTCCCGGATATGCTGTGACGCGTGGCGCGATCTCGCTACACTCTCATATTTACATCTTTCGAGAACTATCTCTCCTTCCGGGAGGGTAGGCTCCAGCACAGATGGGGATTCAATCCTTAATCCAAACTTCATCGTGGAAAACCGAAGTTCAAAAAGTATGTCAAATTTTCTTTGACTCATTTCCCTATCTCTTGATATGATCCGCCGTACTTTCATTTTATATAGAATTTGCAAGGAATTTTTTTGAATGCCAAAAATACTAAAATCCGGTATGGAAGGATTGTCTCAGCAACAGCTGATGACCCTCTATCAAGATATGCTGTTGATTCGCCGGTTCGAAGAACGGGCGGGGCAGTTGTATGGCATGGGGCTGATTGCAGGATTTTGCCATTTGTATATTGGCCAAGAGGCCGTGGTGGTAGGGTTGCAATCTGTTATGAAGGCCACTGACACGGTGATCACGGCCTATCGAGACCATGGTCATATGTTGGCCTGTGGGATGGATCCTAAGGGAGTCATGGCGGAATTGACAGGTCGTATTGATGGATACTCCAAAGGAAAAGGGGGATCCATGCACATGTTCAGCCGCGAAAAGAATTTCTTCGGGGGACATGGGATAGTAGGGTCGCAAGTATCCATTGGAACAGGCCTCGCATTTGCTCATCAATATCGGAATGATGGAAATGTTTGTGTAGCCTATATGGGCGATGGAGCCTCAAACCAAGGTCAGGTTTATGAATCCTTTAACATGGCGGCCCTATGGAAATTGCCGGTCCTTTATATCATTGAAAATAATCGCTATGCCATGGGGACCTCTGTTCCACGCCATGCCGCAGGAGATGGTCTTTATAAGCGCGGAGAACCCTATGGAATTCCAGGGGAGCAAGTGGATGGCATGGATATATTTGCTGTGCGAGAGAGGGGAAAAGTTGCCCTTGATTATGTGCGCGCAGGTAAGGGACCCTATATCCTTGAGATGGATACCTATCGCTATCGGGGACATTCCATGTCAGACCCTGGAAATTATAGAACCAAGGACGAGGTTGAAGATTATCGCCAAACGCGGGATCCTTTGTTGAATATGCAGCTGGACCTGATTCAAAATGGATTCGCAACCGAGGATGATCTAAAGGCTTTGGAAAAACCTATTAAAGATATTGTTCTGGAGTCTGTGGAGTTTTCCCAAACATCCCCGGAACCAGATCCAAGTGAGCTTTATACTGATGTATTGTTATAAGGAAAATCAATCATGCCAGAATTAACTGTACGCGAGGCCCTACGGGACGCCATGGCTGAAGAAATGCGCCGGGACCCAGATGTATTTGTCATGGGCGAGGAAGTGGCTGAATACCAAGGGGCCTACAAGGTAACCCAAGGGTTGTTGCAGGAATTTGGGGCAAAACGAGTGATTGACACCCCCATTACCGAGCATGGTTTTGCAGGGCTAGGGGTAGGGGCCGCGTTTTTAGGGTTGAAACCAATTGTGGAATTCATGACCTTTAATTTTGCCATGCAGGCCATCGATCATATTATCAACTCGGCTGCGAAAACTCTGTATATGTCAGGGGGCCAGATGGGTTGCCCCATTGTATTCCGAGGTCCTAATGGGCCAGCTGCTCGGGTGGGTGCCCAGCATTCCCATTGCTTTGCCAGTTGGTATGCCCACTGCCCAGGGCTCAAGGTCATTGCGCCCTATAGTGCAGCGGATGCGAAGGGATTATTAAAAGCAGCCATACGCGATCCAAATCCGGTGGTGTTTTTGGAAAATGAGTTGATGTATGGTCAAAAGTTTGATGTTTCAGAGGATTCGGATCTTGTTATTCCCATTGGCAAGGCCAGCGTGGTGCGATCTGGGACAGATGTCACCATTGTCACGTTTTCGTTGATGGTAGGGAAGGCATTGAAGGCAGCAGAGATATTGGCCGAACAAGGGATATCAGCCGAGGTCATTGATCTTAGAACCCTCCGGCCCCTGGATATGGAAACGGTATTGCAATCGGTTGTGAAAACGAATCGGTTGGTTACGGTTGAGGAAGGATTCCCCTATGCGGGAATTGGATCTGAAATCTCTGCCCAAATTATGGAAGTAGGATTTGATTACTTGGATGCCCCCGTTGTGCGGGTCACCGCTGTTGACGTGCCCCATCCCTATGCGGCAAACTTGGAAAAATTGGCGTTGCCTCAGATTGAGCAAATTGTGGCTGCGGCCAAAGAAGTTGTGTATCACCGCGCTTAACAAACGAAAGGATTACCTATGTCCATCAAGATTTTAATGCCGGCTTTGTCTCCCACCATGGAACAGGGGAATTTAGTTAAATGGCATAAAAAAGAGGGAGATGCTGTTAAATCCGGGGAGGTTCTTGCGGAAATCGAAACCGACAAGGCCACCATGGAGGTGGAGGCCGTTGATGAAGGTATTTTAATCAAGATTTTGGTAGAGGCAGGATCCCAAGATGTGGCCGTGAATACACCGATTGCCCTCTTGATTGAGGAAGACGAAGACAGAGAGGCAGCCCTTGCGGCATTTTCCTCCGAGGTGCCTGCGGTTTCCAAGGCTGCGCCTATAGAGGTAGAAAAGAAAAGTCCTGCAAAGACTGCTGCGCCAATGGCCACCCAGAGTACGGAGAGTGTAGAAGGTAGCGATCGTCTGTTTGTTAGTCCTCTGGCTCGGCGTATGGCGGAAAAACATGGTATAAATCTGGATAATATCAAAGGAACAGGCCCCCGGTCTCGGATTATTGCGCGGGATGTGGAGGGATGCTCTGCCCCTGCTCGTAGCACTGGTACAAGTAATGTGACGGCGGATCCTGGACGGGATGAGCCTTTGTCCACCATGCGCCAAGTCATTGCAAAACGTTTAACGGAATCCAAGCAAACAGTTCCCCATTTTTATTTGACCATTGATCTGGAAATTGATGAGTTGATGGCCGTGCGGGCCCATATAAATGAAACCCTGACGGATCACAAGGTCAGTGTGAATGATTTTGTGGTGCGGGCAGTGGCTCTGGCTTTGCAAGAAGTTCCAGAATCCAATGTTTCCTGGATGGGGGATAAGATCCGATATTATGATCATTCCAATATCGCCATTGCCGTGTCCATTGAGGGCGGGCTGATTACCCCCATCGTACGGGCCGCAGAAACAAAGGCCATTGTGCCCTTATCCCGTGAAATCAAAGAACTTGTAGGGCGTGCCCGGGACGGCAAGTTAAAGCCCAACGAATTCCAAGGGGGATCCTTCAGTATTTCCAACATGGGCATGTATGGGGTCAAAGAATTTTCAGCCATCATCAATCCTCCCCAGGCAGCGATCCTAGCTGTGGGTGCTGGAACGGAACGTCCCATTGTAAAAAAAGGCGCTCTAGAGATTGCAACCCAAATGACAGTGACCCTGTCTGTTGACCATCGAGCCATTGATGGCAAGGTGGGGGCTGATTTCCTAAATGCCTTCCGTCAATACATAGAAAACCCTTTGTTTTTAGTGATGTAGGTCTATTTTTTAAGTTCATTGTAAAAAAGACTAAAATTAAAAGAAATTGAGCGGCATTTGCTCAAGAACGTGTAATTTTTTACCATCATTCCGGCCCGTGAACGGCACGCTCTCACGTTGTCATCCCGAATCTCGCTCGCTAAAACTCGGGGGCCAGGATGGCGATATTAAGGGAAACTATCGCTCGCGGTTTGGAATGGCGGTGTTTTATTTTTAATATCAGACTACTAAAATTACCCCATAAAAATCAGAAAACCTTCCATAAACCCCCTATTTTTATTGAAATTCGTTGAGGTATTTTAAACTTAATCCAATAAAATTCAATTAAAATTCAATATAAATAAAAAAGTAAATAAAGTAAAAAATATTAAAAACCCCCATTGACATGTAATTACATATTGAATATCAATCCAATCTGATGTTTTAAAAGGGGATTTAATATGCTAAAAAAGTTTTTTATATATTCATTTACAATAACATTTATTGTTAATAGTTGTTTAGGTGCAAAAGGTTCTGATAGAAGGATGGATGTGGATGATTCTGCTATGCGGGCTGTATCTCCTGTGCCTGAAGAGATTCTTAGACCGAATCAAACATTAAATTCTCCAACAAAATCTGTAAGACAATCTCCCAAAGGAGTAGTATCTACAAGACACATATCTTCCCAAAATCGTGAAAATGAAGGTAGTGCTGATCAATTCAGAGCTAAAACCCTTGAAGAACAAGATAGAGACTATGCTTTGTGGCTAGCACAGCAAAAATCACCTTTAAAACTTAGACATGGACGAAAAGCTGATCCTCGAGTTGTTCAATCTCTGAAGGAGAGTGAAGAATGTGCTAGGAAACTAGAGCAGCAGTTACGGGGAGAGAAGACATTCAAAAAGGGAAAAGGTTCTAGAAAAAAGAGAGTTGAGGAGACAACCTTTCCACAAGAGAGCTCCAGTAGATCGACAAGTACAACAACTACTACTACAACACCTACGACGGTAACTGCAGTTGCTAGACGCTCTTCGCCGGACTTATTTAGGTCCACGGATTCTCAGGATGAGTTAGATGCATCACCACAGATAACTCAGAGAAGGATCATGGTAGTAAATTTACTCAATAGAGCACCTGCGCCAACTCCACGCTTATTGGCTTCATTGACCGAGAGCCCTACACCTTCTGAATTAGCTAGGCAATTGGCGGAATCGCCTGTAAAATCTGTAGTAGCTGAAGCTTTAGAAACTGACATGCCTGATGAAGATCTTCATCAGAAAAAAGGTCCGCTCACGAGAGAAAGACCTATCACACCAACTATATTACGTGAGTCAAGTCTTCCAATCCATAGACTTGTGACTCCCCTCATGCCACAAAGGCCACCAGTTGTGAGACGAATGCCTAATAATGATCCCAATAGAAGGGTTCGTTTTGCCGATCCTGCAGTAACAACCTCTTCCGTGACAAGTGCAGCTGCGATAACTTCTTCAGTAACGCATACTGTTGCTCAACAGGGGCAACCTATTGTTGAGCCAACTTCACCTGCTCGCACGAGCACTATAGGTGCTGCTCCCCATACACCAAAAAGCGTTAGCCCTGGTATTATTGTGCCACCAACACCAGATACGCCTGTATCAAAGTCAAGTGACACAACATCACCAAATTCACCACCAAGACAGCGCTTTGCATTTGAAGAAGATAGTCCTTTGCCAAGATCAGAAACGACTGCAGTTACATCTTTAAATGGAACTTCTGAATTACTACCTCAGATTTCTTCAGTCCATTCAGATGACTCCGATTATTCCTCTGATTCAGAGACTAGCACTAGGACTGCACCTCCCACACAAGATCCAAACAGGCAATCTGCATCACAAATATTGAGAAGAATGAATAGGAAAAGAGGTCATCTTGATTTGGAGGCTGTAGCAGCAATAAGTACTACAACAGCTTCTACTTCTTCAGCAGCTGCTAGCACAAGTGTAGATACAGAAGGTGATCCCCTCCAGAAAAGGAGAAGAGTAGGAGATGATGAAGATTCTTCACTTTCTCAGCTTGCTAGAATAGCAGAAGAAGAAATACAAGCAGAACGAAGGGCAGCAGAACAAGGTTTTTATGCGGAAGATTTAGGATATCTTCCAACACCTCAGGAAGCTCCGTCTTCAGAGGATAATCCTGGGTATTCTCAAGAACCTAGTGGATTAGAGGAAGAAATGCATGCAGAGCAGCAATATGCAGCAGATCAAGAGGCGGCTAATGCATATCTTGCAGAAGACGGTCCAGATTCAGATAATGGATCAATCACGTCTTCTCAAGTTGATGGACTTCTTAATATGGAAGAAGAGATAGCTGCAGAACAGCAACTTTTACAAGAACAAATCGATCAAGAAATGCTTGAACTCTATAACCTAGAGTTAGAAGAACAAGCTGAGATAGCCCAGAGACAAGAGGAAATGGATGCGTGGGATCAAACCATCCATGATTATCTGGGCAGAAGCAACTTGAGGAGCACCTATGATAGTTTGCTGCTTCACATTCAAAATCCCTATTTAACAGGGGTAGCTCATCTAAATGCTCTCTATAGATTAAGCTATCTTTGTGCATTCAAAGTTTTACGCTCAAAAAATCTCTCCAACCCAGGAGTCTTTAATGAAGAAGAGGAAGGATGGCTAGAGTACGCTAGAAATTTAGCTAAAGAAGCAGCTGAACTGGAACCTACTTATGATGTTGCTCCTGTGTTGTTTCAGGATCCCGAAACTCAAAGGGCTTTGGAATATGTGGCCAATGCCCCTCTGGGGGTGAATGTGTCTTTTCCTGTTTCTCTAGACTGGCTGAGTGGACAAGTAGGTCAAGTAGCTCGACAATATCTTGTTGATTTAGAACAATTAAAAATAAACTGGGGTATGCATCCTGCAGCTGCTGTAGAACCAGTAGTTGAACCCGAGCAGCCTAATGGGACAAGCACGTCTGTAACGACTTCTTCCGCGACAGGGGCATCCTCAGTGGATCAACCTAGCGTTGCGACCACCTCTTCCTCTACAGGTGGAACAGCGGCTTCAGTTATACAGCGGGATTTAGATTCGGCTGGTCCTTCTGATCAACTATTGCCTGAGGTGTGGGGTACTCTTTCTCTTGCACAAGGGCAGATTTCACCTACCAAACGTTTTGTAGGGCATTTTATGGTGCCTGGGCAAGGGTTCCTATCAGGTGTAGTTAACCCCCTTCGTAGTCCAAAATCGTTACATAAAAAATCGTAAATATACTTCTATTATATAACTTTTTTAATCATCCCCGCGGCTCAGCGTCATCCTGAGCCGTGAGCGAAGCGACTCGCCACGGCATAGCCGTTAGGCGTAGCCGGGACGTGCGTAAGGATCCAGTACACATGAGAGGGCATAGCCCTCACTTTATAAAGAAAAAACAAAGTGATAGCTGCGCTATCTCATTTGTGCTGGATCCCTCGACAACGCTCGCTAAAGCTCGCTGCTCAGGATGACATCATTTTTATCCATCTATGAGACTCTTTGGCCTGACTCAGGGTGCCTAGTGGGAAAAATACATCATTTTCAAAGACTTTTAAAAATAAACATCAAATAACCTAAAATAATAGGTTGACTTTTCAGGCTGTCCCCATTAATAATCCCCGAAATTATATTATATAAAGGGGTTTAGATGTTTAATAAGAAAGTTATATACTTGTCTGCACTATTTTTGTGCCTACAAGATACGATAAGTATGGATATGGATGTAGATGTAGGTGTTAGTTCACCGGGTAAGCGAAGAAGATTATTAGATGAATCTGATGAAGATTTAGGTATGGTTTTAACAGCGCAAAGTGCCGAAACTTTAACTGATACTATTTTACGAGAACAACAATGGTCATCTGCTGAGGAGTTGGCGAATTTTTATTATGCTCGTCAAGGAAGTCATCCCAAAAACCTTCTTAAAGGCATGATATGGCATTGTATTGTTAATCACTACGACATTGGTCTTATCCACCCTTCAGAAGATATACCAGTTGAGGTTCGTACATTAGTATCAAGCCTATCGGACTTCAAGAGTTCTTCAGAGGTCTATGCTGTTGAGGTTCGTACATTCGTATCAAGCCTATCAGACTTCAAGGATTCTTCAGAGGTCTGTGATGTGGTGAGATTATTACAAAAAATTCAAGTGACACTTGGAACAAAGGAATTAATCATAGCTTTAAATCCATTAATGACCCCCCGATTTCAGCAGTTTCTAGAATTATTTCTAAACAATTACGATAATTTAGTAGAAGGGGATAGACTTGCTCAACAACTTTCACAGGATCCAGAGCGGGTTGCAAGGGGATTTCAAGATTTTGGGGCAGAGTAGGGTGTAAGCCAAAGCATTTTCTAGTCAACCACCCCGCCTAAAAACGGGGCCCAATGGATCCCGGCCTACGCCGGGATGGTTAAGAATTGTGCAAGCACTCTATTTTTCTATTTTCTTAACCTTCCCCCTAGCTATTTGATAACAAGCAATCAGATAAAGCCAGAATATGGGATGGCGCATGAGCGAATGGGCGCAGCTAAAAAACACAACATTTAGAAAGGCTAAAGCAATAAAATAGTTTCTTGTCTTAAAAATTTTCCTAAACGTGACACCTAATAAAATAAGGGCAATGCTTCCTGTAATAACACCGGAATTTAAAAAGATGTTTAAAAACGTGTTATGGAGATCATAGGCCTCATTTCCTTGAAGGATATACGTCCCGATGCCTTTTCCCAAGAAGTAAGTATCTTGTAGGGTTTTGAAGGCTATTGAAGTAAAATAGGTTCTGACCTCAAACTCATATACAACCCCGGGCCAAATATTTTTTAAATAAAGGTAGGCAATTCCGCCAGAAGCAAACATTATAAGAGAGGTAAAAATTAATAGTTTCTGATATTTTGTGTGAAATATCTTTACAAGTATTGCCCCAAAACCAAAAAGACACCATCCAAAAAGGAGCGCAATACTTGTATTTTGGGCGCCCACATAAATACTTCCCAACATTAAGGAAATCCATAAGAATCTGTGTAGGTTTATTTTCAACGGAGTATTTTCGTGAAAAGCATAATGCAACCCCAAAAAAGGAAGAGGACTTAAGGCCAATGCTATTTGATTAGGATTTAGGGAAAGGCCAATGAATCTGGGGCATGGAAACCTGCGATACGGATGAAACAATTCTTGGTGAAAAAACGTATCATATCCAATGAAAATGAGGCTAGATATAACATATAGGGCCATCACGATTTTTAAAGTTTGCTCATTTTTATCAGGATTTCCCAGAAAAAAGATACTTAGAATAAAAACATATGCATACGCTATACTATCTTTCAGGATAAATTGATTGATAGCAGAATTAGATTTAAAACAACAAAGTCCTAAAAATCCAAATAAGAAAAAACATCCCCAAAAAAGATAAAATAGTTTATAGGATTTCCAATCTTTTAAAGTTTGAATGATAGAAGATCTATTGATGAATAGAACGATCACTAAAAGAATTTCAGAAACACCTATGGGTATTCCTGGAAATCGTAATCGAGTTGCTGTGGAGAGGAATAGTCCTAAAGGTAATAGGATAGGAGTTAACAGTGGGAAAAATCTCTCAATCTTCATTATTACTCATCACCCATTTTCAATGCCGCCAAGAATGCACTTTGGGGGATTTCCACATTCCCAAATTGGCGCATTCGTTTTTTACCCTTCTTTTGTTTATCAAGGAGCTTGCGTTTACGGCTCACGTCTCCGCCGTAACATTTGGCTGTCACGTCTTTGCGCATGGCCGAAACAGTTTCTCGGGCAATAATCTTGCCCCCAATCGCTGCTTGGATCGCTATTTTAAATAATTGCCTTGGGATTAGATCCTTGAGCTTAACGCACAGGGCGCGTCCTCTTCCTTCAGATTGGGCGCGATGAAGGATGATGGAAAGGGCATCTACAGGTTCTTCATTGACTAGGATGGTCACCTTAACCAAATCCCCACGCCTGTACTCATAAATTTGATAATCAAAACTCGCATAGCCTTGGCTGACAGATTTTAGACGATCATAAAAATCAAATACAACTTCATTAAGCGGCAAATGATAAACGACCATCACCCGTTTACCCACATAGGTAAGGTTGACTTGTTCGCCTCGACGTTCGGTACAGAGGGCAAGAATAACTCCCAAATATTCATCAGGTACCAGGATGGTAGCCTTGATCCAGGGTTCCTCCATGTAATCGATTTTCATCACATCCGGCATATCCACGGGATTGTGAAGCTCCATCATGGCGCCGTCTCTCATGAACAGCTTGTAAACCACGCTGGGGGCAGTAGTAACCAAATCCAGATCAAATTCTCTTTCCAGACGTTCTTGGATAATTTCCAGATGCAGTAATCCCAAAAATCCACACCTGAAGCCAAAACCCAACGCGGCTGAGGACTCTGTTTCAAACTGAAAACTAGCATCATTGAGGCGGAGCTTTTCAAGGCTATTTTTTAGGTTTTCAAACTCTGCCGCATCTGCGGGGAACAATCCACAAAAGACAACAGGTTGACTGGTTTTAAACCCGGGGAGGGGGGTTGTGATGGGGCTGCGGTCATCGACTACTGTATCCCCCACTTTACAATCGGCAACTTGCTTGATGCTAGCAGTGAAAAATCCAACTTCGCCTGGCAATAGTTGGCCTGTAATTACTTTTTTCGGGGTGAAGACACCCACTTGGTCAATTTGATAGGTGGCATTGGTGGACATCATTTTGATTTTGGCGCCTACTTTTAAAACGCCATCTTTGACGCGCACCAAAATCACAACGCCTAAATAAGGATCATACCAACTGTCAATTAGTAGTGCCATCAAAGGCGCCTCTTTGTCCCCATTAGGGGGGGGGAGGCGGTGCACAATGGCCTCTAAAATATCATCAATACCTTCTCCCGTTTTGGCGGACGTGGGAATGGCATCTGAGGTGTCAAGGCCAATGACTTCCTCGATTTGAGCCTTGGCACGATCAATATCTGCGGCTGGTAAATCAATCTTGTTGAGGACAGGGATGATTTCATGATTATTATCGATTGCCTGATACACGTTGGCTAAAGTTTGGGCCTCTACGCCTTGACTGGCATCCACAATCAACAAGGATCCTTCGCACGACGCCAAACACCGGCTGACCTCATAGGCAAAATCCACATGCCCGGGGGTGTCCATTAGGTTTAACTGATAAACTTCCCCATCCTGTGCCTTGTACATTAGGCGCACGGTTTGGGCCTTGATGGTGATACCGCGTTCTCGCTCGATATCCATGGAATCCAGAACTTGATCCTTGAGTTCACGATCGGTTAATCCTTCGCACTTTTGAATCAGCCTATCGGCCAGAGTGGACTTTCCATGATCAATATGGGCGATGATCGCAAAATTACGAATGTTCTTTAGGGGTATTCTCATTTTTATAACCTTAACATGGCGCCTGTTTTGTCTTGAACAATGGCGATAATCTTGTCGTATATTTCTTTAATCTGCATGTCTGTCAATGTTCCCTCTTTAGGAACCAATTGAGCCTTCAGCGTAATGGATTTTCGATCAGCCTTAATCTTATCCCCCTCATACAGATCAAAGACAGTGACCTTTGCAATTAGATCGGGTGCCACTTGTTGAATGGTTTTGATCAACGTGGCAGCCGGCAAATCCCGAGGGGCTAAGAAGGCGAAGTCCCGTTCTACCACTTGATAGGGGGATAAATCAATACTTCCTTTGTTGGTTGTTTTTTTAGGGATAATGGGAAGTCTATCAATGAATAATTCAAAGCACACAGGTCTTCCTTTGATGCCTAATTTCTTGGCAACCAAAGGATGTAATTCTCCGAAATATCCGAGGATATTTTTAGGTCCTTGCTGAATAACAGCTGATCGTCCTGGATGGTACCAAGAGGGAGCGCCATTTGAATTTAGCTGAACCTTAGATTCATCAATACCAAAGGTATCCAAAGCCATGAACAAATCTTTTTTCGCATCAAATATATCAAAAGGACGGGGAGCCTGTGCCCAATGGGGTTCTGTCGTTGTCAGATAACGGACTCCTGCCGCCATTAGTTGTTGGGAGTCATGGAGGGTATGATGATACGCCGGCCCTATTTCAAAAAGGGCGATTTGATCTTGAGACCTGGTTTGATTGCGTGCGGCCGCCAATATTAAATGACACAAAGGCGTAGGTCGTAGGCATTCTAGATCCAAACTAATAGGATTTGAAATGCGCAAACTTTCATCAAGACCAAATAGCATGCCTGTCTTATGATCTACCATGGACCAGGTGATGACTTCATTCAGGCCGCCCTCTGCAAGCTGTCGTTTTAAGAACCCAATTTTCTGATTCTTCAGGGATAAGGGAGCTGGATGTGGACTGGTAACAGAGATGGTAGGAATATGCTCATAGCCATGAATACGAATGATTTCCTCGATCAAATCCTGGGGAATTGCTAAATCATGACGCCAAGAGGGAGTGGTTACTTTGGTGCCTGTGGAATCTACCGAGCACCCTAGATTTTCTAAAATCTTGATCGCTTCTTTTTTGGGAACATCAACACCTGTTAAAAGTTTCACATCATTAAAATCAATTTTAATAGCCTTTTGATTATCCAAGACATGACCTGCTTGAACCACATGGCTGGCTTCTCCGCCACAACACTCTAAAATTAGTTGAGTTGCGATTTCGATGCCGATGGCTGTTGACTCAGGGTCAATGCCTCGTTCAAATCGATATCGGGCATCACTGAGGATCGCTAATTTGCGGCCGGTTTCAGTGATATTGATGGGATCAAAGTAAGCAGCCTCTAGGAAGATGTTTTCAGTATCATCTGTGCAACCACTACTTTCACTGCCCATAATACCTCCAATGGCAAGGACACTGGAGTCATCCGCAATCACTGTCATGTTTTCTTGTAGGGCATAGGTGTTGTGATTCAAAGCAACTAGGGATTCACCCGCTTTTGCAGATCGTACCTGAAGAGCATTTCCCTTTATTTTATCCCCATCAAAAACATGCAGAGGGCGGCCTAAATCATAGGCTAAGTAATTTGTGATATCCACCAAGGCAGAAATGGGGGTAAGCCCGATGGATTTTAGGCGTTGTTGCAACCAGTCAGGGCTGGGGCCATTTTTGACACCCTTAATATACCGCCCCATAAAATGAGGGCAATTTTTTAAGGTGTCTTTATCGATGGTGACGTTAACAGGAGAATCAAATAGTCCTTTAATTTCCTTTATTTTAAGGGGCTTTAAGGTGCCAAGGCCAGCCGCTGCCAAATCCCGAGCAACACCCCGTACCCCTAAACAATCGGACCGATTGGGGGTGACGCCGATTTCGATGATGGGATCATCAAGACTGGCATAGGTTGCAAAGGATTCACCAATGATGGCAGAGGAATCCAATTCTATAATGCCTTCATGTCCCCCATCCAAACCCAACTCTGAAGCCGAGCACATCATGCCAAAGCTTTCCACATCCCGAACTTTGCCAACCTTTAGCACGGTCCCTGTTGCAGGGATTGTTACCCCTGGCTGAGCAAGGACCACCTTGATGCCTGCCCGGGCATTGGGGGCGCCACAGACAATTTGTAGGGGATCTCCTTTACCCGTTGCAACCTTACAAACCCGTAGACGGTCTGCATTGGGATGTTGTACAGCCTCTATAACTTCAGCCACAATAAAGTCTTGGAGCTTTTCTCCAGGGTTATGAATGCCTTCAACCTCCAGCCCTAAACTTGTTAGTTTGGTGGTGATTTCTGCAATAGAGGCAGATGTATTCAAGTGGTCTTTTAACCAGCTAAGAGTAAACTTCATAACTTAGTGCCTCCTAATGAAGAGGGGATGTCCAGGGCAGAAAATCCATAGTGCCGAAGCCACCTGAGGTCCGAATCAAAAAAGGTGCGCAAATCAGAAATGCCATATTTCAACATGGTGATGCGTTCAATGCCCATACCAAAGGCAAAGCCCTGATATTCATTGGGATCCAGATTGCAGTTCCGTAGAACATTGGGGTGGACCATGCCGCAGCCTAATATTTCCAACCAATCATTTCCGGCGCCAATCTTAAAAGATCCATTTTCCCGGGTGCAGCCAATATCTATTTCAGCAGAAGGTTCTGTGAAGGGGAAAAAACTAGGGCGTAAACGAATGGGTAAATCATCCATTTCAAAAAATTCCCGAAGAAATTCCATCAGGCATCCCTTGAGGTGCGCCATGGTTGCATCTTTGGTTATCATCAATCCTTCCATTTGATGGAACATGGGGGTATGGGTAATGTCATAATCGGATCTAAAAACCCGCCCCATGGAAATGATTTTTAGGGGAGGAGGGGCCTTCATCATGGTTCTGATTTGTACCGAAGATGTTTGGGTTCTCAAAACCCGCGGGGCTCCCTCTTTTTCAGCAGATGCCATATAGAACGTATCTTGATCCTGTCGCGCTGGATGGTGAGGAGGAATATTCAAGGCCTCAAAATTATAAAAGTCACTTTCGATATCAGGACCACTGGCGATTTCAAATCCCATGCGTCCAAAAATAGTGGCGAGTTCATCCATCACCTGAGAAATGGGATGTATTTTTCCTATAGCGCTGGGGCGTACAGGAAGGGTTACATCCATCGTTTCAGATTTTAACTGTTGCTCTAGTGCCGCCCCCTCCAAGGAGTCTTTGGCTTTTTGAAGGGCATCTTGTATAGCAATTTTTGCCTCATTCAATAGGAGGCCTTGCTCTTTTTTTTCCTCAATGGAAAGGGATCCCAATGATTGCATCATCAGGGTTAATCTGCCCTTTTTCCCCAAAAATTCTAGACGCAAATCTTCAAGAGCCTCTAATGAAGACACTTCTTGAATTTTTTGAATTGCGGTTTTTACAAATACTGCTAAATTTTCCATATTTTTAACTCACCCCGACGAAAGTCGGGGTCCATAGGGTTGCATTTAATCAAGGCGTTGAATGGCATTCTCGCACTTGGATCCCGACTTTCGCCGGGATGGTTTATTGTGGCTCATCGTAAGATGACCTAAAGATGGTCCATTAAACCACAAAACCGATAAAGGTCAAAGGATTAAACGCAAGAATTTTTTCCAAAAAAAAGCCTGGAACAATCTGTCCCAGGCCCTTCATTTTTAGAGGTCGAACTAAGTTTAGAACTTGTATCCAACGCCTGCACTAAGAGTGAAGACTTTGGTTTTGTCCTTAACTTTAACAAGACCTTTCTTAGCATTAACCAGACCAAATCCTAAGTCAGCTTGTGCCTTGATAGAAATATGATCATCAATCATATGCTCAACGCCAATGCCTGGTACTAGGTAAGGAACTGGGAAGGAGTATGATTTGTTCCAAGTTCCGGGGGTAGCACCTGCTCTGCTAGGAGTAATAGAGGCCTCAATCTTGGAGAATGCTAGATCTAATCCCAAGCGTCCATAAACGAGGGTGGTTTCCTTGATAATGCCACCAATCTTGATTGCAGGTGTAATAACAAAGCGACGACTGAGTTTGTAGTTCAGTGCAACATTGTCAGTTAATTGAGCATTAACGCCATAATCGGAATTGAAACCAGCAAGACTTGATGCATTCACACCCCAATCAGCGAGTGTTCTTGTGGCACTTTTCTTAACCTTAGTAGAATCATAAGCCGCAGCTAATTCAAGACCAAGATAGAAAGAATTACTGAAAACAAATCCATGGGATAGAGTTAATCTTAAGTTCGCTCCATTTCCTTTTGTCTTAGCAATGCTGGAAATATTTGTTCCCTTCAACAGATCGTTATTGATTTTGAAGTTCATATTCGTCCAACCTGCTGTAGCACCAACAGATGTTCCAGCAAAATTATTAGCAGCGAGAGAGGAGTTGCCTGCAACAGACGCAGCTAAAAGTAATCCCGTTAGATAAAGTGACTTTTTCATTTGTTTCTTCCTTTGTTTAGTTTAATAATAAATAACAGAGGGAATCTATATTTATATTTATTTTCTGTCAATTTTTTGTTTTCCCCCAGTTGTTTTTTAGGGGGAGGCGTGTCTTTTTTGCAACACAGATGATTTGAATTTTCGACAGACTAACAGACTATTGTAATTGTTTAATTTCTTTTTCGCTTAACTTGGTGATTTTCATAATGGAATCTAAAGGAAGTCCTGCCAAAAGCATTTCTCGAGCTATTTCTTTTTTTCCTTTCTCTAGGCCAAGCTTCTCCCCTTTTTCGAGACCAAGTTTTTCACCCTCTGTTTTACCCTCAGCCTTTCCTTCATCAAAAGCACCCTCGAAGCCTGCTTTAATATCAGAGTTTCTCATATCCA
>CAYOCE010000034.1:0-14720 GCA_964402405.1 uncultured Hyphomicrobiales bacterium
GGATCATTTTAGTAGAATTGATACTACACACGGTGGAGGAACTCAGATATTTCTAGCGAAAGCTGATACAATATACAGGGTAGGTCCTGTACCAATTTCTGAAAATATTTATGTAGAGCCTGATATGGCTGAATGGACTGAAGAGCAAGAGGCTGCCTACAGAATTATAGGACCTAATAGCTCCAGTGATCGTCATCAACTTGATTTTCTAGAAATGACAGATAGAGTATTTAATTTGGGAGAATTAAGAGACGGGCTAGCCGCTTTAGTAAACCCAGCTTAAGTTAATTTAATATTTTGTAGAAGGAGATGAAAAATGAAAAAGATTATAAGATTATTTGGTATAATATTAGTATGCTCTGGTTTTTACTCTTGTGTAATAGCCTCCCAAAGTGAAGAATATATAATTGTAGAAGCGCCGCGCATAAGGGGCATATGTCAAGAATCTTTAGGCGAACTTCAGCAGTTAAGAGACCTATTAGGCACCCAGGAATATAAAGATTCTATTGGGCAGGATATACCAACAAAAAATATTCATTATAGTGTTGTTAGGCAATTAGAGGGCGACTTTAGAAAGATGAAGCAGACACTACAGGAAGATAAGCTGCCTACAATAGGGATCTCAAGTAATTTGCTTCAAGTAGCAAGAGAAATTAGGGATTTTAATTTTGCAGGTACTACAAGGTATATAGCAGACCAGATGGGTGCTTTCATAACAGACTATGATTTGCAAGAATGGGAAGATTTCTCAGAAACGTTAAGCTGTTTTGAAAGAATTACTGATTTATACAAGAAAGTTGAGACGAATTATACACAGCTCATAATTTTCCAAGGTACCCTTGCCACAAAAATGGAATTTGATGAAAGACAACTTAAGCTCCAACAAGACCTTCAAAGGCAGCAAGCGGAAAGAGAGCATCAGCAAGGACAGCCAGCCTTAACTATTACCTCTGTAGAGGAAGGATCTTTTGGAAAAAGAGTTTTTACAATTTCTATACCTGTTACTCAAGCTCTTTCAACTGGAGCCTCTTCAGGAGTAGGATTAGAAACACTTCAGACATTAACAAGAAACCTAGGGCAACAAAATCCATTTTTGGAAAGACCAGTAGACTCCCCTACAAGTTAAGGGAGCATCTTTGATCAATACATTTCTTCATACGAAGGGCTTACTCCGTGGGGTAGTCAACTCCTACTCCACTGTAACAGATTTGGCCAGATTCCTAGGTTGATCCACATCTGTTCCTTTTAGGACAGCTGTGTAGTAGGCCAGCAATTGCACAGGAACTGTACACAGAAGCGGATGCATAAAGGGGGCAACCTCTGGCAAAATCAGGCGGAACTTTAGTTGACCTTGAAAGGCCTTATCTCCCTTGCGATCCGTAATTAAAATCACGCTTGCGCCGCGCGCCATAATTTCCTGCACATTGGAAATTGTTTTCTCAAACAAAGAATCAAAGGGGGCAATCACCACCACGGGTACTTTTTCATCAATCAGGGCAATGGGGCCATGTTTTAATTCTCCTGCTGCATAGGCCTCGGTATGGATATAGGAAATTTCCTTTAGCTTTAAAGCACCTTCCAGAGCAATGGGGAAATTGGTGCCACGACCCAAGTAAATAATGTTTTGGGCCTCTGATAAATAATGGGCAATATCCTTCAGTTGGGACTGCAAATCTAAGGCCTCCGCCACCGCACTGGGGATCGTCAGCAGCGCTTGGGTTAGAGACACTTCTTCTTCCCTTGAAATCGTTTTGCGCGCCTTCGCCAGGCATACGGTAAAGGACGCCAGCACCATCAATTGGGCCATGAAGGCCTTGGTAGAGGCAACACCAATTTCAGGACCTGCGTGAATTTCCAAAACGGCATCACATTCCCGGGCAATGGAACTTTCGGGCACATTCACCACCGCAATGGTTTTTTGTCCTTTGGACTTTGCATACCTAAGGGCTGCCAAGGTATCCGCTGTCTCACCCGATTGGGAAATAAACATGGACACCCCCCGTGTGCTGAGAGGGGGCTCGCGATATCTGAATTCGGAAGCAATATCAACCGTAACAGGAACTTTTGCATACTTTTCCACCCAGTATTTAGCAACGGAGGCCGCATAAAAGGATGTTCCACAGGCAACGATTGTCAGGGTATCAATTTCCGCTAAAAAGGGGCAAACCGTTGGACATTCAATAGTGCCGGTGGCTGTATTTAGAAAGGATTGCAGAGCATCCCCCAATACGCTGGGTTGCTCAAAAATTTCCTTTTCCATAAAGTGGCGATAATCCCCTTTGCCAATCATGGCCCCTGATAAATTGGTTTTTTTGACGGGGCGGGTGACAACCTGATTCCCGTGATAAATAGCAAAAGAATCTTTATGAATTTCCGCCCAATCGTCTTCTTCTAGATAACAAATATCTTTGGTGAAGGGCGCAAGGGCCATGGCATCGGATCCCACAAACATTTCCCCCTCGCCAATTCCAATGGCCAAGGGACTGCCGCGTCTCGCGCAAATGATTAAATCATCATGCCCCTTAAACAGCATAGCAAGGGCAAAGGCGCCATGGAGTTTATTTAGGGTTAAATAGGCGGCATCTTTGGGCGATTTGCCTTCCTTTAGGAATTGGGTTAGTTGATGAACCACCACCTCGGTATCTGTATCGCTGGAAAACACATGACCTAGTTTTTCCAAGTCTGCCCTCAGGGTCGCAAAGTTTTCGATGATGCCATTATGCACAACCGCTACTGAATCATTACTATGGGGATGGGCATTTTCCTTATTAGGAATGCCATGAGTAGCCCACCGAGTATGACCAATACCGATAGTGCCAGAAATGGGGCAGGTCGCGATGAGGGATTCTAAATTGCTGATTTTCCCAGGGCTACGACGACGTTCAATGGCTTGATTTGTGATCACCGCAATCCCTGAGGAATCATATCCGCGATATTCAAGCCTCTTGAGGCAATCGACCAACAACGGCGCCACATTTTTATTGCTAATAATGCCAATAATTCCACACATCTTAATTAATCCTTCTTTTTTGTTTACAAAGTGATGACTACGTCATCTCATGTGTGCTGGATCCCTCGACGACGTTCGCTGCGCTCACTGCTCGGGATGACAACATCAGCGTCATCCTGAGCCGCGAGCTTTAGCGAGCGTGTCGAAGGATCCAGTACATATGGGAGGACGCAGTCCTCACCTTTCTTTTTCTTCATGTAGAGACTGTATTCTTTTTACTTCTAAAAGTCTTTGCGCCATTTTCAATATTTTTTTGCAACCCTCGGGCAATGCCCATGGCATGGGGATCCACATCCTTGGTGATCACGCTGCCTGCCCCGATAATGGACATATCCCCAATGGTAACGGGGGCCACAAGGGCTGTGTTGGATCCAATAAAGGCCCCTTGTCCAATGACGGTTTTATGTTTATGGAACCCATCATAATTGCAGGTAATGGTCCCTGCCCCAATGTTGGCTTTAGCGCCAACAACAGCGTCCCCAATATAGCTTAGATGATTTACCTTGGCGCCTTCATGAATGGTGGATTGTTTGATTTCCACAAAGTTTCCAATGTGAGCGCCAGATTTAATAACAGCACCAGGCCTTAGACGGGCGAAGGGGCCAATGATGGCGTTTTCTTCGATGGTAGCCCTCTCCAAATAACTAAAGGCCTTGATACGACTCCCGGTTCCAACAGATACTCCTGGCCCAAAGTGTACATTTTCTTCGATGGTAACATCGGAAGCTAGCTGAGTATCAAAGCTAAAATAAACAGAATCCGGATCCTTCAGGGTCACCCCTTGATCCAAGGCATTCTGACGCCATTTCTGCTGCAAAATCTTTTCCGCATTTGCCAAATCCGATCGATTGTTAATGCCCAGCAATTCCTGACTAGAGACCTCTACCACGCCTGTTTTGTGCCCAGCATTTTTAGCAAGGGCAATCAAATCCGTTAGGTAATATTCTCCCTTGGCATTATGGTTGGTTAACTTATCCAACAGGGCTAGCAACACGTTACGGTCAAGTAACATGACCCCGGAATTGCAGAGAGTGTTTTTTTGTTGTTCTGGAGTTGTATCCAGATGTTCAATAATCTGGGTCACATATCCATCTGAATCTAGAAAAATCCGACCGTAGCTATGATTTTCCTGCACCTGCATCCCTAGCACAACAATAGAAATGGAGTTCTTTGCCTTAAAATTCCACATCCTTTTTAAAGTTTCTGATTCAATCAGCGGCGTGTCTCCAAATAAAACAAAAACATCTCCCTGATGAGATTCGATGAAAGAGCGTGCTATTATCACCGCATGTCCCGTTCCCAACGGAGGATCTTGAACAATGGTAGGATGGGGGCTAACGGTTTTTTGAATATCACCTGCATTCTTGGAAATAACAATGCCTATATCCTTACATGCGATGGCCTCAAGGGTAGAGATCACATAGCCAATCACAGGCCTCCCCCCCAAATCGTGAAGGACTTTGGAGGTGTTAGACTTCATTCGGGTGCTGTGACCCGCCGCTAAAACTAAGGCGACACATGTATTAATATTTTGATTCATATCTTTACCATAAACAAAATTATCCCAGTCGCATAGAGATCCTTTGACAAAATTTTATGACAATAGATTACAAATATCTAAGTAGCAGATTTTGAATACTCTTGAAATTTCTATTGATGAGCATTATATAATAAATAGATTTAAATTAATGGGTGTTTTAAAATGAAAAAAATAAATAGACAAATTAAGAACATGCTAATTTTAGTAATTGCCGTCTTTTATGGGGAATATACTTTTTCCGCAGAGCTTACACAGGATTTAAATAACCTTCAACAATTTATTTCTACGGGGGTAGTGGTCAACAAAGGCTATCCTGAAGAATTGAAAAAAGAAACTTCAAACATTATTAAAAAATCATTTGATGTTACAAATCAATTAATTGCTAAAACAAGAGTCAATGAAAAAGATACAACCTGCATCCTAAGAAATTATGTACTCCTCTTGCGTTATTATCAAAAAGCTTATGATCATACTCTAAAAACCCTATTATCCCGATTTCCTGATATGTCTTTACAGACTACAGAGGATATGTTGGAAAGCAAAAGAACTACATTTCAAAATTTTTCCGACGCTTGTTTAAAAGCTTGTGGCTTTACCGAAAAAATTGGGTTTCAAGCTCTTGATGAAGATGCTATGAAACTAATTTTTATTTATCATAAAGATGATGATGGGCGATACAGCACTGCTTTGCTAGAGCCTGATGAGGCCGGATTTTTTTCCTGTTTTAGCCGCAATTATAATTCTACAGAATTAGATAAAACCCGAGGTTTTATAGTACATGTTCCTACGTTAACAAATATTAAAATAGGTACTAAAGCTGGTTTATATGTAAGATTCTCTCCAGCAGGTGATCTCATAAAATTTCCCCATTATCACATTGTACGACAATTATCTTCAGCAGAGCAAGTTAGATATCCTCTATGTATAAATGCAACTATGCCTCTCCCCCCTTTATTAAAAGAAATTGTCAATATGCCTGAATTTGCAGAGAACAATTCAAGTATTTTTATTCCCATGCCTAGTCCCGAGGAAGAACAGCAGGCAGAGAAAGAATTTTTAAAAATGATTATGGAAAGCCAAGATAATCGTCTAAAAGCAAAGGCCGCCCATTTCGTTAAGGCAATGGTAGAGTTACAACAAAATGCTGCTATTGGTACTTCTTCAGGAAGTGAGACTCCAGAGAATAGAGCTTTGGCCATTACTTCAACATTTTCAGGTGTTTTAGATATACTCAGAGATCCAACAATAGAAATTTTAGAAGAAGATTTAGAAGAAAAGTTAGAGTCAATACAAGGAGAGGTTCTACATGTAGATCCCCCTGTAGATCCTGAAGAATTTTTAACCAACAGACTGTTTGCTCTGGATGAGGCCATTCGCCTACAACAAGAAGCAATAAGTCGCAGGGTAGCAAATGACGTTTTAAGTTCATCAACGCAAGAAAACAAGAAAAAAGGTAAAAGCGGTAAACCTCAGCATCGCAGAGATCGCAATAAGGTTGCGGCTAGCGCCGGCTCTACCTCTAGCTCATCTTCTGCCCCCATTAATGCTCGGGCTTCTGGTACATCCTCCAGAGCCCCAATAATAGGTGAAAAAACAACCACATGGGAAGAGTATAATAAAATTTTGCTTACCTATATCATGAACTCTCCAGAGTTCGAAGATGGTGTAAATTACAGCATTAAGGGAGATCATTTAACAATACATGGACCAAACGGAAACTGTACCACTCTTCTTAAAGGAGCTAAAGACCTCCCTGGATTTTTAGCCAGGAAATATTTTTCAAAGGCCCTGAAAAAACTATTTAATGGGGATCATTAATTTAGAGTCTTGTGACCCTTTAATAATGGGCCATGGACTAAAGAGCGACTAGAATCATCACCATTTGCTTTCCCTCCATTTTAGGAGAGAATTCAACTTTACCAATATCTTCAATATCGATGCACATGCGATCAAGAATCCGGCGACCCAGTTCTTGGTGGGTGATTTCACGACCACGATAACGAACTGTTACTTTGACTTTGTTGCCTTCACCCAAAAACTTGCGCACGCTTTTTAATTTAATCTGATAATCATTTTCACCCGTGACTGGACGCAATTTGATTTCTTTGATTTCAACAACTTTTTGATTTTTCTTGGCCTCGGCCTTTTTCTTCTGTTGTTCGTATTTATATTTACCACTATCTAAAATCTTGCAAACAGGTGGTTCCGCTGTTGGGGAGATTTCAATGAGATCCAATCCCACATTTGCAGCTAAATCAAGGGCAGCCCTTAGGCTCATCACGCCCAGCATGCCCCCATCTTGGTCAATGACCCTAACTGTTGCTGCTGTAATTTCCTGGTTCATGCGGGTACCGTCCTGGTCACGCACGCGTCCGTTTACGATCTTAGAAATGTTCAATTCTCCTTAAGTTAATCCTGATTCTTAATTGGCCAAAGGGCCTCTGCCTTTATCTTATCAATCGCCGCTTGATATGCAAGCGTTTCTTGATCATTTGATCCCAAATGCCTAACAGAAACCGTCCCAGCATCTCGCTCTTTTTCCCCCACTGTCAAAATGTAGGGAATCTTGGCAAGACTGTGTTCTCGGACCTTGTAGCTGATTTTCTCGTTACGGAAATCCGTTTCCACGCGAATGCCCGCCTGTTCTAAGGCTGTTGCGATTTTGTGACCATAATCATCAAAGGCATTGGTAATACTGGCCACCACCACTTGGGTTGGCGCGAGCCACAAGGGGAATTTCCCCGCGTAATGCTCGATCAAAATTCCAATGAACCGCTCAAAGGTCCCGAGGATTGCTCGGTGCAACATGACGGGACGATGTTTTTGACCATCCTCGCCAATATAGCTAGCATCCAGTCGTTCTGGCAAGACGAAATCCACCTGCAATGTTCCACATTGCCATTCGCGGCCGATGGCATCTTTCAACACAAATTCCAACTTGGGTCCATAGAAGGCCCCCTCGCCTGGGTTCATGGTATAGGGCAAACCTTGGGATTCAATGGCATCCCGAAGGGCTGCCTCTGCCTTGTCCCACGTGGCATCATCCCCTGCCCTAACGGGGGGACGATCGGAAAACCGGACGTGTACTTTGTCAAAACCCAAGTCCTTATAAACCTCTAACAACAAATCGCAAAAGGCTTTGCTTTCAGAAATGATTTGGTCCTCGGTACAGAAAATGTGGGCATCATCCTGAACAAAGGCCCGCACCCGCATAATACCGTGCAAGGCGCCTGAGGCCTCATTCCGTGCGCAAGATCCAAACTCGGCCATGCGATAAGGTAGATCCCGATAGCTTTTTAGACCCTGCTTAAAAATCTGAATGTGGCAGGGACAGTTCATGGGCTTCAACGCCAAATCATGCCCTTCATTGGTTTGGGAGGTAAACATATTCTCGCGGAATTTCTCCCAGTGACCCGAGGCTTCCCACAACTTACGACTGAGCAACGAAGGGGTATTTACCTCCTTGTAGCCATTGCGTTTGATCTTCTCGCGGATATATTTTTGCAGCAATAAATAGAGGGTCCAGCCCTTGGGGTGCCAGAATACCGCCCCTTGAGCTTCTTCCTGCTGATGGAACAATTCCATTTCCCGACCAATCTTACGATGGTCGCGCTTTTCAGCCTCTTCCAATTGATGGAGGTATTCCTTCAGTTGATCTTCCGTTGCCCAACCAGTGCCATAAACCCGTTGCAGGACTTGATTGTTCTGGTCTCCGCGCCAATAGGCACCCGCCAGTTTCATCAACTTAAAGGCCTTCCCCGTTTTCTTGGTGGAGGGTAAATGGGGCCCCCGGCACAGGTCAATAAATTTTCCCTGACGATAGAGAGAAATGGGCTCACCCGCAGGCAAATCCTGAATAATCTCGGCCTTAAAGAACTCTCCAATACTTTTGAAGAATGTAACTGCCTCATCCCGATCCCACACTTCACGGGTGATTTTTTCATCCCGATCCACAATCTCGCGCATGCGATTCTCAATTTTTACTAGATCTTCTGGTGTAAAGGATATCTCACGATACAGATCATAATAAAATCCGTTTTCGATGGAGGGACCTATGGTGATTTGGGTTTCGGGATAGAGTTCCTTCACGGCCTCCGCAAACACGTGGGCCATGTCATGGCGTAGAACCTCCAGCGCATCGGGATGATCCCGTGTCAAAAACTCAACCCTAGCATCATGATCAATGACGGTTCTAAGATCAACCAATTCCCCATCAAGGCGCATCAGGATGGCCTCTTTGGCTAGGCTTTGAGAAATACTACGGGCAAAATCCTCGCCGGACATGGCGGATTCAATAACCCGCTTGTTGCCATCAGGTAATGTGATTGAATACATGTTAATTACGCCTGCTGAGTGATGGGAACTTCTTTGGTAACTTCTATTGCAGGTGCAGGAATCTTAATAAGTGAAAGCCCCACAAACACCAACACAACGGTTATGCCTAGAATCATCAAAACTTTTTTCAACATTTTAAATCCTTATTTTAATTCATTACTTCATTTCTTCATCGTACAGTCCCCACAAATCAGACGCCCTCACCCATCCCTTAAAGGATTTATCGGGTGATTTGACCTGAATGCGGCACCATTTCTTTTGACATTTATCCAAATGTGCTAAAACGCCTTCTTTCAAATACGCGAGCACTTTGGAATCATCCTTTGGACTATCTTTCAACGCCGCCATATTGGTCATAACACAAATCCATCGATCTGAGGAAACACTTTTTTTAAAAACCCAACCTTCAATTCCTTCAGGATCGCGAACCTTGTACCAATCATCAAATTCCGCAATGATCTTAAACGGATAATGATCTTTCAGATACACCCACTCAATGGGGAATTTACGATCGGGCCCTAGGCGCAAATAGGTTTTATCCCGCTTGGCCGCAACAAAACGCCCCTGGTTCTGGGAAACTGCATCCGCATTGATTCCCAAAAGAAGAGAAAGTATAAAGAGTATATGTTTCACTGTAGTCTCTACCATTTTCATATGACAACACTTATCCGAATTATATCGAAAGTTCCAGAGTTTTCTAGAGGATTATTAGAACCTACGTATGAAAAAAGGAGAAGGGGGGGCTACAGCACTCTCTGAGGGATACCTTAAAAGTGCTACCGCGCTATGGACCCCCGCCTCCGCGGGGGTGGTTCGCGAAAGCGCGAGAGTGGGTGAAAATACGACCCATCCCCCTTAACAAACCATCCCCTCGGAGGAGGGGATCCACACAGCGGTAGCTTTTTCAACGGTTTCACGGTTTCAAGGCAAATTCCCCCCTCTTCGGAATTACAAGTTTTTCACGCGTAGACCCTGAGAAGGATATTGGAGGGGAAAGAATTTAATTTGACATAAGGCTTTGAAATGCCTAGTTTAGGCAAAATTGAGTCCAATTTATTAAAAAGTTTTTATGATTATGAAATTAAAATTTTTAAGCGCTTTCTTCTTTTTACTAGCGATAACTACTCTTGTGGCAATGGACGATGCTCCATTTTCGCCAGTAACAAGCAGTGCTCCTCTAACATCCGCAGAATTACGTGATAAAACTGTGGCTTATGTGGATTTTATGAAATTAGTGGGAAGATCAAATAAGGAAGAAGAATATTCTCCCCAGATTCCAGTGATGTTCTCAATCGATTGTACAAAAGTTATAAACAACAATATTGCTTATGAAACCTTGGATGGGGTCCTTCCACAGTTTATTGGCGTCAAAGAAAAAGTAGGCACATGGACTATGGAATATTTACATATCTTTACAGACCCAGACCAACAGGCATCTACAGTTTATTTGAAATGGCAGTCTGAAAAGCTTGAAGGGCCATATGTAACTATCGCTATTCTGAAGTTTAACTTACACGGACAAATTACATTAATTGATGAGGTTTTTAATAAAATTTAACCCGCATAAGATGGGTGAGGAAAGAGATTAGCTATACTTTCCTCACACCCTTCTTCCCTGCCTCCACGGGGTCCTGGTGGATAATCACCTCTGCATTGGGATATTCATTAAGAATCATTTTTTCCACATCCTTCACAATAAGATAGGAATCCTTTAAGGACAGATTACCATCCAGCTCTAGATGAATCTGAATAAACTCTCTCGTCCCTGAAAATCGGGTTTTAAGATCGTGAAAGTTGTGAACATGGGGGTGGGATTCTATAATAGTTGTGATTCTTTCAAGGTCTTCATCCGAGAGTTCTCGGTCCATTAACACATGGATAGCACTCCGAATAATTTCAATAGCTGTATATAAAATGTACAGAGCTACAAGGGCCCCTACTATAGGATCAATCACATAAAAATTCCACGTTGTTGAAATAATAATGGAAATCAGTACGCCTATATTTAAATAGAGATCTGCCTTGTAATGAATGGAGTCTGCCAAAATAGCCACAGACTTGGTCCTCGCGATCACCTTTGTCTGGAACCAAACCAACGCAGAGGTTAAAGCAATGGATATCAACATCACCACAACCCCAATCAGGGGTTCCTGGATGGGTTGGGGATTGGCAAAGTGTTCCACGGCCTCATATAATATAAACAGGGCAGAGGCCACAATGAACAACGATTGGGCAATGGCAGATAGGGCCTCGATCTTTCCATGACCAAAGCGATGTTCTTTATCAGCCGGACGCATGGCATGACGCACAGCAATCAGCGTTACAATGGAGGCCATAGCATCCAACCCTGAATCCCCCAAACTGGAAAGCAAACTAACAGATTCGGTCATGCACCAGGCAAAAACCTTGGCAACAATCAATACAATGGCAATGCTCACGGATGAATAGGTGGCAAGGTGCTTGAGCTTATTGTCTTCGATAAATGAAAAATCAAAATGGTTGTGATTACAGTTATGATGCGTGTGTTTCGGCATTGGTATTCCCTATTGTTTTCCTAAGATTTCTAAACAGCACCTTACTACATTTTTTTAATAGATCAAAGGATTTTGAAAAAAGGGTTATATTGGACATACGTAAATAATGCAGTGCACAATTTTTGGATAAGATATCACCCAAAATATCATCCTGAGCAGCGAGCTTTAGCGAGCGTCGTCGAAGGATCCAGAAAATATGGGAAGGCAAATCCTTCTCCTTAGTTTTTTCTTTATAAAGTGAGGGCTATGCCCTCTCATTTGTGCTGGATCCTTCGACGACGCTCGCTAAAGCTCGCTGCTCAGGATGACGATATTATTTATTACAAGTTAAACTTGTACACTACGTTAAATAATCATTTATTTTTGAGGAAAACTACAATAGACTAAATATATAAGTAAAAAATAACGGGGTAGGGTATGGCGCAAAAATATTTTCAAGCAATTTTGTTTCTTTTTCTCAGCACTTTTTATCTACCTTCCATAGCGGGAGATCAAACAGGGCATACCAATATAAGCACTCAGAAAATCCGCCAAGAAACCACCCAATATTGCCAAAAGATGTCTTATTTATTAGGTAATCAGGACAGAAGCATATCCACATCCAATAGCGCCTCTGAATTAGACATGTCAGATACATCTTCAATGATGTCAGATACTGATCCAGATTTTTCTGATGATGAAAGTGTTCTTCTTCGCATAGAAGAAAATCGAACAATAAGTGATAACAATAAATTAAAGGCGATCATCCAAAAAACTCCCTGTGAAAAACATGAGATCAAAGAAAAATGCCTGGCTTTCTTTGGATGTGGATGGGGAGAGCGAGTAAATAAGTGCCTACATTTACCAGAGAATTGCCACGAAATGAAAAACAAAGAAAGTTGCTCAGGGTTCTTAGGATGTTTTTGGCGCGTGCAAACCAATGATTGCACTCAAAATGTTACCTACATGGAGCACCAAAAACGTTGCTATGGATGGTCACAAGAAGACTGCACTCATTTTGGAAACTATGCTGGTTGCAGATGGGCAAATAATCAATGTTTGCCTTTGCAGTGTAATGCTTCTTTACAAACTGCCATGGGATGCACCAACAAACCTGGATGCACAAACTATATGCTGCTCCCTAGCCCTGAATGCCCTGTTAAAAAACGTCGGGAGTGTGGACCTATTCATTGCAATCAATTTGAGATGAATGAATGTCGACGGGAACCCGTATGTCAATGGGCGCAAAACCAATGCTTACAAAGAGATGCCTTTATCCCCATTAACATGATAGAGGCCTTAAAACATGCTGGGGTCATAGCCCTAGGCCATCTGTTTTCTTTCGTGGGTGGCGTTTTGGCAAGTATCGTTGCTGCTTTGTAGAATATTTATTTAACTTTTTCTCTTGAAATTTTTTAAATAATCTTTATTTAATACGAGTAATTAAATAAAGGTGATTTCATGAAAAATTTATATACTTCTTCAAAGATTATTTTGGCATTTATATTAACATTTTCCATTTCTAATGCGGCTCAATCTAGCGCCTCCGACGAGGAACTATATTTATCCTCAGGATCTTTTTCTATCCGTAACACGGAAGTTACTGCCTTAGAAGAATTTATAATAGACGGCGCATTACGTAATAAAATCGATGTAAAAAACGAAATAGATATTTTTAAAAAATGGTTTGAAAAGATAAGGATGAAATTCTTCCTTTTATCTTTCCCTGGTTTCAGGGAAAACCCTAGATTTTCTGAATGTAAAGAAGATATTTTACATTTTTATGAAAACATATTGGCTGTCTTTCATGATGCTTACAGTAACCAGGCGCTTAATATTTTGAAAGAAATGAGAAAAATTAGGATGCCAGCAGATGCTTTCGTCCATAATATTCCCACGAATGATGAAAAAGTAATAATAGATGAACAATTAAAAGAAAAAAGAAGTCTTATGCGACTTTTTTCAACAATAATATTGAATACGTGCGACATTAATAACTCATATGGCATTGTTCCTATTACAGACTCCGAGGAAGAAAGACAGTTTGCTTATTATCTAGAGCAAGATGGTACTTATAGTACATCTTCCTTTAATGTAGTCACTGGCTGGAATATTGTACGCTTCCTAACCAGTGATGCCCCTTTCCCACAAAGTCGAATTTTCATGACTCATTACGATGGGAGGGTCTACTACATTGCCCCTACTGCTGGATTTCTAATCACGTATAAATCAAATTACCTTCGTGGCTATGATTCTTATGAGATTCAACATCAAATACTCCCACACACCTGCCTAGAGCAAAGTGCTACTTGTTTACAACCTAAAAATATCCCCCTAAGAAATACTTATCCTGTTTTTGCCGACATCATAGAGGCTCTAAAAGAAGACCCTACATTTCAAGCAACTGGCCGAGGATTCTTACCAATTCCTAGCACAGAAGAACAATATCAAGAGGCAGATCTGGCATTGTTAAAAATGGCTCTAGAAAATGAAGATGAAACCTTGATAAGAACTGTTGCCCTGATGATAGAAAATCCTGGGTTATTAGCAATCGAAGCTGCCCCTACTGAAGAAGAAGTAGAGGGGGTATCTGGCTCAGGAGCCATTTTAGGGGAAACACCAACTGTATCTGAAGCTGATGGTGCTGCAGTCCCTGCTGCAGCTATATCTGTGGATCCTAGGGATATCATCCAAACCCGCATCAGTGAATTAGAAACTATGATCCGCGCCCAACAAGAAGCCAGAAGCGCTGCTGTAGTTGCTGGAATAACCCCCAGCACAAAGAAAGCTAAACCAGGTAAAAAAGGCGGAAAAAAGGATTCAACAAAAGGAAAAAGGTCTGGGGCCTCTAGCAGTGCCAGTGTTACTGAATCTCCTGTTGCCTCTGGTAGTGGATCCTCAAGCTCTCTCCCAGAAATTACAGGGGCTATGTCTTGGGACGCTTTCACACGTTTTTCTATCCGCGTCTTACAAGAAAAAGGCATTTCTTTTGGTGAGAGGGAAGGTAGGCATCATATTTTACGAAATGCCTCTGGCCACTACGCGTTTCGCCGATCCACAGATACCATAAGTGCGGCGATTGCAAACATGCATTTACGTCAGGCAATGGCTGCATTGGAAGGCCAAAACCATAGATAGGTAAATTTCATTTTTCATTTGCTTTGCCATGGTAGGATGATTACCATAAACCTAGACTCTTCGGATTTCAAAATGTAGGAAGTTAAATGAAGAACCGAGGAGGGATAATGTACTGTAGTACATGCCCGACGAAGGTATCTGAAATTTAACGATCTACACTTTGAAAGGCGAGGAGTATACATGG
>CAYOCE010000035.1:0-14672 GCA_964402405.1 uncultured Hyphomicrobiales bacterium
AGAAGCAACTGCAAGTGTGACCAAGGCTGGGTATGCGCTTTCTAAAACGGATGAGACTATAAAACTTCCCGTTTATGTGAAGACGGCGAATTAACTTAAGTCCGACAAATGTTACCCGAGGTTGTCATCCCGGCCCCCGAGCGATAGCGAGGGAGAGCCGGGACCCAGCACAAATGGGATGGCGTCAGCCATCTCTTTATAAGAAAAAACTAAAGTGAGGACTCCCGGCTACGCCAAAGGCTTCGTCGTGGCGAGTCGTCCTCTCATAATCCCTAGGTTCCGGCTCTCGCTCGCTTCGCTCACGGGCCGGAATGACGCCAATTTTTAGGACATTACAGGGAAGAGAGTCCTCACCCACAGATCGGTTAGTTTTTCAGCTAGGCTGTTTTGACTCAGGCGGCCGGAGAGGCAATCAAAACTCAGGGTCTTTAGATCCTGATCCTGGTTAAAGCAGGAAAAAACAAAGGTTTCTTTGCCCGTGATGGGATCAATGTGGGACTGCAGACATTGGGCGCAGATTTCCTTCATCATGCATTGCATGGGGGAGTTGATGCTTCCGATGATTTTAACGTTTTCTTTTAAATACGGTTTTACCGTCGTTTGCAAAGTTCCCGTCACCGCCGCCATCATTTTATCCGAGCCAATCACGATAAATCGATCCACTTGAGATAGGATGTCTTTGTGATGATGAAGGGCTTGAACCACGTTGCCTTGAAAATGAGTATCAGACGATGACCCTTCCACACACCAAATGACCTGATCAGCCGCAGCCTCGATTTCGGGAACCTTATAAATATCTTGCTCTGTTTTGTAGGCGGCAAAATAAAGGACATGGCAACCATTGGCGCGTAGGGCCTTACCAATGGAAAACAGAACGGCATTCCCGAGTCCTCCCCCCACTAAACAAACAGTCTCCCCTTTAGGGATATCCGTTGGACTTCCTGTAGGGCCCATCAAAACAACAGGCTCGCCTGGTTTTAGATTGGCTACTAATCTAGAGGATCCGCCCATTTCCAGAATGATCAGACTAATCGTGCCTTTTTCAGGATCCACACTAGCGCCCGTAGCCGCAATTCCCTCCATTTTCAGACGTGTTCCGTTGACTACCTCTGCATAGGTCTCAAAATTCTCCAGACGATAAAATTGACCGGGTTTGAAATGACCCGCTGCAAGAGGAGCGTGGATGATCACCTCTACAATAGTGGGGGTGAGTCTATTAATTTCTAAAACCGTGGCTGTTAGAAGCTGATCTATGTAACTTAAAAACCATCCCCGCGAAGGCGGGAACCCATGGGCCCCCGCCTTCGCGGGGGTGGTTGAAAAGAGTGCGGGGATGGTTTGAAAGGGGGAATTATATTCCTTCTTGGGAGGGTTTTTGGATAATACGTGATTGACGACAGGATACCCCTTCTTGGCGCTGGCAATGGCGCGCACCACACTGCCTTTGAAGGAGGGATGAAGATCCCCAAAAAAGCTGACTCTATCCTTCGTCAACACATAGGTATTTTCAGGTTTTGGACTCGTTTCCGGTGTAACAGCATTGCCATCCCCATCGATGGCTCCAAAGTATTTCCCATCCATTTTGAAGGACCCAAGTGCCTCGCGATTCAAAACGGTATTGGGTTCTGTGCCGGTGGCGATTAAAATAGTCCGGGCAGGGATTTCAATAATATTTCCATTTGTATCTGAAACCTTAAGTCCTTTAGCATCCCCATGCTCATCAACACTCACCCCCACCGGTGCCAGGTTATCTTTAAACCAAACTCCTTCAGCCAGAGCCTCTGTAATTTCCTCATGATTCAGGCGATAGGCGGGGGAATCTTGAAGGGACTTGCGATAAAGAATCGTGGCCCCTCCCCATTTCTGCAACAGCGTTAGTTTTTCCTGATAAGATCTAGCAGCGCGCAAAGCACGTCCATGATTCAAAAACGTTTCAGCCAAAGTATGATCTTCAAGCGTCCATTTTTCCTCTACAACCTCTTTTCCTAATTGATCCACCAGGATTTCATAACGACTTAGAAATTTTTCCACCTGCAGAGGATAATACGCCAAGGCCTCTGTAGCTGTATCGATCGCCGTCAATCCCCCACCCACAACAACGATGGGCAACTGCACCGTTAGATTCGCAATGCTATCCTTCTTAAAGGCCCCGCTTAATTGCAAATTCATCAAAAAATCCGAGGCCATGCGAACCCCCGGGGCCAGGATATTGGGGATCTGAGGCATATTGGGTTTCCCTGCCCCCAGGCACAAAGCCACATGATCAAACCCCAGTTGGAAGGCTTGATCTTCGGTGATTGTACTCCCAAAGCGTACACCGCCCTTCAGTAAAAATTGATCATGACGCTCGAGAATTAATCGGATAATTTTTAGAAAGTTTTTGTCCCACCGATTGGTAATGCCGTATTCAGCAACGCCTCCAAATCCACTGGTGATGCGATCGGACAAATCCTCGCGAATTGTTCTAATATCGCAAATAGGCTGATCCAAGATATCTGCAGGCATGGGCTCAATGCGCAAACCATCAATCCCCACCACCTGGTGTCCAGAACGTAATAAGTAGTGTGCTAGCGTAAATCCAGCTGGTCCCATCCCCACAACCAAAACCTTGTATCCCGATTCGGCTTGGGGCAGGGGATCCATGATATTCAACGGATTCCATCGGGTCAGCAAACTATAAATTTCAAATCCCCAGGGCAAATTCAGAATCGCCTTTAGGGTTTGGGTTTCAATGGCTGGCACATTCACGGGGGTTTGTTTTTGGAAAATGCATCCTTTCATACAATCATTACAAATGCGATGACCTGTGGCTGCAACCATGGGGTTATCAATCATGACGATTCCCAAAGCGCCTAGCAGATATCCATCGCCCCGGACTTGATTCATTTCGGAAATTTTTTCATCCAAGGGACACCCTATAAGGAGGTTCCCCAATTCATTGGTCTTAAAATGTCCTTCCTTATCCTTCATTCCCTGACTACAGGAATCCTTTTTTTGGGGATGACATTTGATGCAATAGGTGGCCTGATCCTGGGCTTGCACCAGCGTAACCCCGGGATCCCGCAGAGAAAATCCAGGTCGCTCTTTAATCTCATGCTCCTCCACCAGATTTTGAAAATCCAGCTTTTGAGGTAGGTTAAATAACGTGCCTTCCCTATGTTTTTCTTGGCCCTGTTGGTTATAAAGAGCCCACGCAGCATACTGTTTTGCAGCCTCTAGAGGCTCCACATATTGATCTTTGGATTCCATCCACCGTTGGACATATGTAGCAAAAACCAATTCATCTCCATCGAATGGTTGATCCATATGCTGACTAAGTATCTTTCGTAAATCAGCTTCACAAAACGCTGTAGTATCTTGGGACGTATAGGCGTTGGCCACTTGCCGCATCACAAAAAATCGTTTCACATAATGAATGGGTTTGAAAGTTAAGGCTTGCTTTTGCAAAGATTCAACTTGAGGCGTAATACGAAATAATTCAGCCAAGAAATTTTCCACATAAGGAGCAAGATCTATTAATAACTCACTGGAAATTTCTTTTTTTGATCGTGCTTGGTGATATCTTTGGGAAAGTACAGGGTCTTCTTGAGAGGTCCAATCTTGAAAAATCTGATCAAGCTTCGTTAGCCCAGAAACAGAATATAAATCTTGAAAGGTTAAATTAAAGTTTAGATTTAAGGTTTTGGACATAAGAGTAGATTATCTCACCATCTTTAGGGCCTTGCGATATTTGGCGGAAATCGTAAACATTTTCCAAAAGCCGGTTGCCCACAATAGGCCTGCATAAGACACAGCAAACCAAATGCCAAGGATTATAAAATATCCGGGAAACACGTATTTCAATAAAACAAAGAGCGTTAAATTTATGAGGTTAATAAAAATAATCCGATTGGTATTTTTAGAAAACAGCGGGATTTTAAAAGCACGCCCCCCTAAAACAAAGCTAAGGACAATGCTGACCAGTGTCGTGGCAAGCCCTGCATAAACAGGGGCAAGAATTTGAAACTTAGGAATCAAAAGATAATTCAAAAGCAAGGTCATTACAGCTGATACTCCTGAAATCCAAGAAAGATATTTTGTTTTTTTGATAATATGAAAACTAAGGTCTAAATAAAAAATTCGAAAACTACTTAAGGCCGCTATGATGGTTAAAAGGGGAATTAACTTTTTGGCTGTTTCCATATATTTTTCCCCCAAGCCATAGGTGGCAATATCCGCAGAAAATAAAATAAATCCCAACGTACACGGCAATATAACAATTAGAAAAACATCAAAATAGTCCCGGATAAACTTTCGCGAGATAGATTTTCCAAACGTTTCAAAGGCATTCAAAATAATAGGCTGGAAAGTGGAATTAATGGACAGCATCAATAGCGTAAAACTGCTAATCACCAAATCATAGCTTGCTGAATAAAGACCTGTTAACTCAGCGGATCCAAGCCAATCCAACATCAAGCGATCAAAAACACGGCCACACAAAATGGATAATAAATAGGGCATCAACGGCAAGCTATAGGATAAGATATTTTTTTGGAGGACGGAATCGGTACTTAAGGAAAATCCTTGCCATAATTTAGAGTAGGAAAAAAGAGAGACAAGTAAAATAGCCACCACTTGCCCATAGATAATGCTAAGAGGTCCATATCCCAACTTCATAAATAGAACGCTAATCCCAAGGCCAAAAATGGCCTTAACACATAGCAATACTCCATAGGCTCTAGGCAGAATAGTGGCTTTTGTTAAGGATAGATTTAATTCAAACCAAGCATATTCCCATAGAAATATGAGGAAGAGAAAAAGAATGCCCCATTCAAAATGGCAGAAAAAATTTACACAAATGATTCCGATGAAGCTAACCCCCATCAGGGCTAGAAATAAAGTTAAAATAGCTTTTTTAACATCTTGGGTGTTTTCTAAAAATTTTGGATAAAAGCGCTCAAGTCCATAATTGATCCAATGGAAAAACAGAGTGTATCCAAACAGCATGGTTGTTAGAAAAATAGCATAAAAACCGTATTCTGCTGGGGGTAAAAAGGAGGTGTAAATCTTGAGCGATAGAAAGTTAATAAACCCCGCAAAAATCCTGGTTAGACTATATGTTGCAACGTTGGAAATAAGCTTCATTTGAGGGTTATGTATCCTGAATATTCTTGGGTCAGCGCCGTCATCATTGCCCTAACCTATCATAGGGGTTTCAGAAAGAAAAGGGATAGTTGAACTATCGAATCAACCGAAAGATTTTTAATTAATCCTTGACCCTCATTGTTTTTTCCCCTTATAAATAAAGGTATTGGATGTATATGGCCGGGTGGCAGAGTGGTTATGCAGAGGACTGCAAATCCTTGGACGTCGGTTCAATTCCGGTCCCGGCCTCCATTTTTTAAGAAATGCTATTTTTAGGCTAGCATTCCTAAAGGATGTTTGGTATGTACATTCCTATGGTATTCCCCGGTAGCTCAGTCGGTAGAGCAAGTGACTGTTAATCACTGGGTCGCTGGTTCGAGTCCGGCCCGGGGAGCCATTTTTCAATTGATGCATTAGGTTTGCGTTCTATATTTTAGGACCATCCCGACGAAAGTTCGGGATCCAAGTGCGCATAAGACGGTCAATACTTAGACAATACTGTCGCTGTATGGACCCCGACTTTCGTCGGGGTGGTTCAAAATAGTAATTAATAATCTTTCCATTGGGGAATAGTTTAGCGGTAGAACTCCCGGCTCTGGACCGGGCGACCTAGGTTCGAATCCTGGTTCCCCAGCCATTTATATTATAAAATCTCAATTCTGTTAGAGCTTGTTGATAAATATCTATTACATCATCCCGGACCGTGGGCGATAGCAAGCGAGATCCGGAATGACCTTACCCATGCGTCCATATATGACATTTTAGTGATATTTTGCTAAAACTTATACGCAGTTTCTATAATTTTCCTAGTTTGTCAACAAGCTCTTAGCTAGATTTCTAGAGCAACGTATGGCGCTTTGAAGAAATAAAAGCGCTATGTAAAAAAACTATTGAAATAATTTTTTTAATTATTATATTTTCATGTACTACTTGGCTAAAATTTAAATAAAGGAGACTTTCATGAAAAAAACAACAATTGTGAATAAAAGTATTATTGCAGCTATGCTGTTTTGTGTATCCCATGGGATAATGGATTCTTTTGGAGCAGAATGGGGGACTACAGCAACTGGTATGGGGACATCAAATTCTGTGGCAAGTGTGCCTGAATTGGCAATAAGTGAATCTCATAAAATTAAGAAATTCATTTTACCACCTTATAATCGGGAAACTACTACTCCTGCTCAGAGAGCAGCTGACATGAAGGCTCATACGGCTCAGCAAAATAAGTTTAGTGATGATATGGATATTCTATACAAGGCATTCAAAGAAAAACATCCTTTTTCTGCACAAAGAATAGATAATAGCCTCTGTATTCCTGTGGAGCTGCAGATCCGGTATGAAGTTTCTGATGGAGAAGCCCAGGATGGTATGCCCGAATATAGAAGAATTGCGATTCCTGCTGAAACAATGGCTTTTATTAATACTGGTTTTACGAATGGTTTTGCAATTCATACAGTTTATCGAATGGAAAATGGGGTAGAGAGTAATGATCCATTATTTATGCAGGATCTGACAAATAGTTTTTTAATACTGCAAGAGAGACTCACCAATATAAAACTTGGTCTTGACCCCTATGGGACTTCTAAGAACTTCAAGAAAGGAAGCTTTGGAGACCTTTACATTTATCCACAGGGATGGGGGAACAAAGATACTTCCTCATCAAGCTCGACTTCGTCTAACACACTTTAGTGCCTCAGACATGATACTATCTTGGGCTCCCTCTTCGGGTACCGCGTCGTCAAACGTGGAAAAATGTAGAGTGGGTCTGGGATAGTATTTAAGTTCTTGTCCATCTTTCCTTTCCTATCCAAAAGATTAATATTAAAATAACCCTCGTTTCAGGCTTGCATTAATCAGCGGATTCCTTTTAGAATAGAGAAGAATCTTGAACATAAAACTTTCGCGAAGGATATGACTTTAAATGACGGATACGCCAGAAAAGAAAATCGAAGCCCCTACCCCCCAAATTGATCAGATCCTTTTTAAATTCAGGACTATCACCATATTTGGTGAGATTACTCCAGAGCTTGCCCAGCAAGTAACGCGCAATATGCTGGCTCTTGCTGCCGAATCAAATGAGCCCATTCGCATGTTGATTAACTCCCCCGGGGGCCATGTGGAATCTGGGGATACCATCCACGATATGATCCGATTTGTGGATGCCCCTATTCATGTTATAGGTACTGGCTATGTGGCATCGGCGGGTGTTTTGATTTATCTGGGGGCAAAGAAAGAAAATCGGTATGCGTTGCCAAACACTCGGTTTTTATTACACCAACCTCATAGCTCGGGCATGCGCGGCGTTGCGAGCGATATTAAGATTTATGCCCAGGAAATCGTGCATGCTCGGGAGCGTCTTAATAAAATCATTTCTAAAGAAACCGGCATGGATCTTGAGAAGGTTAAAAAAGATACCGAGCGAGATTTTTGGCTGAGCGCTGAAGATGCTAAAAAGTATGGCCTCGTGCAGCATATCATTCACCATAGTAAGGATATTAAGTAGGGTTGAGAGATAAAAAAGCTGTCATCCCGAGCAGTGAGCGAAGCGAACGTCGTCGAGGGATCCAGCACAAATGCGAAGGCGAAGCCTTCACTTTATTTTTCTTTAATTAAGGTGAGGACTACGTCCTCTCATATATGCTGGATCCCTCGACGACGTTCGCTTCGCTCACTGCTCGGGATGACAGTCACAGAACAAACGATGACACAATTAAACTGGAAAACTCTTGGATTTACGAAAGCTCCTGCAGACACGCGGGTGGTCGTGGCTATGTCTGGGGGCGTGGATAGTTCCGTTGTGGCGGCTCTCATGGCTGAGGCGGGGTTTGATGTGGTGGGGATAACTCTACAACTTTATGACCATGGTATGGCCATTGGGAAAAAGAATGCCTGTTGTGCGGGACAGGATATCTATGATGCGTCCCAAGTGGCGGCCAAACTAAAATTCCCCCATTACGTTTTGGATTATGAATCTGTTTTTAAGGAATCGGTCATTGATGACTTTGCCGATAGTTATATCCGCGGCGAGACCCCCATTCCGTGTGTTAAATGCAATCAACAGGTCAAATTCAAGGACCTGCTGAAAACAGCCAAGGATCTGAAGGCAGATGCGTTAGTCACAGGCCATTATGTTCAACGCGTCATGGGCCCCACAAAATCTGAGCTTCATATGGCCGTGGATCCTCTGAAGGATCAAAGTTATTTCCTATTTGGCACAACTCAGGAGCAATTGGATTACTTACGTTTTCCGTTGGGTGGTTTAGAAAAATCAGAAACGCGGGCCTACGCAAAACGATTCGGATTAACGGTTGCGGAAAAGCCTGATAGCCAAGATATTTGCTTTGTCCCCAATGGAAACTATGCAGCCATTGTGGAAAAACTCCGTCCTGGCGCCCTAACCCCTGGTAAGATCATTCATATTGATGGCGCGATTTTAGGGGATCATGAAGGCATCATTAATTACACCATCGGCCAACGTCGGGGGTTGAAAATCGGGGGACGGGAGGATGACCAAGCACCTTTGTATGTAGTACGGCTAAACCCAGATCAACATGAGGTTATTGTAGGCCCTCGGGAAGCCCTGGCGTGTGCGGAATTTTTAATTACAGACATGAATTGGTTAGGAGATTCAGTTGCCTTAGATGCAGGAATTCCTGTTCAAGTAAAAATCCGGTCTTCTGCCAAACCTGTCCCCGCCACAATCTTTTTAAGGGCAAATAACCAAGCCCGCCTCGTGTTAGATCACCCTGAATACGGCATCTCTCAAGGCCAAGCGGCTGTTATCTACCAAAACACCCGTGTCCTGGGTGGTGGTTGGATTGTACGGATTTAAGATTTTCTAAGATACTCGATTTAGTCCCCAAAATTTGACAAATTAAAATAAAAAGCATATCATATGGTAATATACATTAAAAATTTAATAGTAAAAAGATAGGATAGAAAAATGAAATTATCAAAATATTTTATAGCCTTAGGATTAGCAACTGCCGGAATGATTCAATCTGTGGGTGCCGCATCAGGTAGCGATGACCCTTTTAGGGAAAGACTAACCGCAGTTTTTAGAACTTTAGTAGCCAATGCGTCAGCTGGCACCTTGCATGAAATAGAAGGCATGCTGATGAGGGACCATTCAGCAGCAGCTGCCCCAGCAGCACTTGGTTCTATCCCCGTCAATACTTTTAATGACTTTGCATCTAGCTTTCTAGCAACAATAGGAAGCGACGTCCGAGGACCTGCTAGAGAAGCTTTTAACCACATGGAAGACAATGTAAGTCAATTTATTAGTACTAACCCCGAATATAGGGGTGAGCCTATAAATGTGACCTTAAAAGATCAACAGCTTTTGCTTGTTTTAAATGCCTTTAGTATATGGGAAATAAAAGGAACGAACTTTGAACTGACACCAAGATATTTAACAAGAATAGCTCAATTCATATGTGCTATTTATGGTGTTTCCAACCCCGCACAAGAAGAGGCTATTAAGGGGTATCTGTTAAAAATTACAGATGAAAAAATACGACGGCGTTATTCCCTCAATGGCTCCTCTGAGGAGTTTGAGGATGCAGTATTTTTTGCCAAAAATGGTAGAGAAGTGACCGGACGAAATGATGCCGCAATACAAAAAGATCAAGACAAATTATTTGAATTATTTAGAAGGTATCTAGATAAAAAATACCATCCTTCCCCAAAATCCGAGTAAATGGGACAAAACTAAACAAAAATACTCAAAAAAACAAAGGGCCAATACCTGATCATTCACAAAATTAGAATGGTTGGGGGTTGGTCTTTTTTATGCCTAACCTTACCATGAAAATTGAAAATATGGCTTTCAAATTTCATGGTATTTTAATATAAAGATCTACTTCTCTATATAGTTTGTTAAGCCAAAGACTTTTATTTCATCGGATAATAAATAATCTTTTTCCCCAGGGTAGATAACATTTAGCTCATCTAATTTTAGATCTTGTAAGGCAATTTTCATGGAAGGAGTGATTTTAGGAGCATCTTGGTATTTAAATTCAAACCCTATTTTTTTACCTTCTTTTAAAACAAGTAAATCTAATTCTGCTTGGTTATGACTTGCCCAAAAAAAACAATCTTGAGGAGTCCTATTTAAAAATCGACAAATTTCCTCGAGAGCAAACCCTTCCCAAGAGGCGCCTACTTTTGGATTAAAATCCAGTTCATCCTTATTTTTAATTCCTAAAACATAATGAAGGAGCCCGCTATCACGGAAATAAATTTTAGGACTCTTCACTTGGCGTTTCTTTATGTTTTCAAACCACGGGGTTAAGGTACGAACCATAAATGTGGATTGCAAATAAGAAAGGTATCTTTTAATGGTAGGATGAGAGAGGCCTAGAGATTGCCCTATCTCGGAGGCATTAAAAATTTGCCCATGATAGTGGGCCAGCATGAACCACATCTTACGCAGGATATCTGGGTTAAAATTTAAACCAAAGGTACCCAAATCCTGCTCGATATATGTTCTTATATACCCCTCACGCCATAGCATGCTAGACTCATCATCACTCAAGTAACTTTTTGGAAATCCTCCTTTTAACCACAATTCACTTTGATTAAAAACTTCTTCCAGAGAAAACGGCGTAATTTCAATAAAGGAGATTCTTCCTGCTAAAGATTCTGAGGATTGATGAATAAGATCCCTGGAAGCACTCCCTAAAATAAGATATTTTTGATCTAGGTTTTCATCATGAAGATATCTTAGAAAGGGAAAAAGGTCCGGACGTCTTTGAATTTCGTCCATGATGATAAGCCCCTTAAGAGGGCGCAGAGTCAGATCAGGGGTTTCAAGCAGCTGAATATCTAGAGGTTTTTCTAAATCAAAATACCCAGGACTCTGGGCATCTTTCCCATGGAGTTTCCATAGTTCACGGGCAAGTGTTGTTTTTCCACATTGGCGCGGGCCTAATAAACAGACGATGCGATTCACTTTAAAAGCATTTTGAATCTTTTCAATCAGATGCGTACGTTTAATCATAAAAATATATCCTCATATTTTTATGTATACCATGAAAATTGAAAATGTCATATTCAATTTTCATGGTAGACTTTGTTTTTCTCTCTGAAATTAGTATTAAGGGGCAATTAATTTAAACTTAAAAATCCCTGAAAATTAAATCTCCTATTTCTAATTTTTAGACTTTTTTAATGAATAGCTTGAACAAGAAATATTTTTTATAAAGTCACGACAAAACTTTTGAGCCTCTTCTTTTTCTGGGTCATTTGCATCTTTGTATGAACTGGTGCATTGAATATTTATAAAAATTCCTCCCTCTTGAGACATAGCACTAGTTACTAAAAACTCATTGCGTCTTTTCTCATTATGGGCATAATCCATTTCCATTGCAGCCGTATTAATTTCCTTGGGATAATCTGTTTCAATACGAGTGAATGTTACATCTTGTAGAATAGGATTCTGCTTAATCTGCTCATAAATATTACCTAAGAACATCTCTGGTGTGTTTAGATTCTCTAGACGAAAAATGGTAATTATTTTTGTCCAATTCTCAAGGGTCTCTCCTTGAGGAATAAACTCCATAATGCTTGCTCCTTTGTCTTGACCTTCATAGGCCAGAATAAAATCTTTGGGCATACTAAAGTAACAAAACCCCCCATTTTCTTTCAGAGACAGATTCATACTCTTTGAAAATTCCGGATCTTTAAGTGGATCGGGGCCCTTTTTTGCATTAGAGTTACTTGATGAGAAAATAAAATAAATAATCGCTAATAAAAAAGAGAACAATAGTACAATAAATAAGTTTCTTTTTGTTATCATTCTAAAACATACTTTCAATAATCATCTTATCATTTTTCGAATTTAAGTTGATTTCGGTTATGTAGTCAACTTATTCTTCAATGCATCATTAATCATCTGGGGATTCCCCTTGCCGGCCATGGCTTTCATGACTTGGCCCACGAAGAATCCGAACAGTTGATTTTTGCCGGATCGATAATCCGCCAGCATTTTGGGGTTATCCACCAAAACTTGATCCACGATTTTTTCGATCGCCCCCACATCGCTGACTTGCACCAGGCCTTTTTCCGCCACGATATCCGCAGGGGATTTGCCCGTTTCCCACATGTCTATGAATACTTCCTTGGCAATCTTGCCGGAGATCGTGCCATCCACCAACAGGTTCACGAGGCCTGCCAGATTCTGCGGGGAAACTTTGGATTTCTCCAAAGAAAGGCTATCCCGATTCAGGGCCCCAAACAACTCCCCCAACAGCCAATTAGCCGAAAGCTTGGCGATTTCTTGATTGGGTTTTTCAGGGTTCCAACCTTTGGTATGGCTCAAAACCGATTCATAGTAGGTGGGGGTTTCGATGTCATTCACCAGTAGACTTGCATCATAATGGGACAAACCATACTGGGTCATGAATCGATGTTTCTTGGCATCCGGGAGCTCGGGAAGATTTGCGCGAACGCGCTCTAGAAACGCTTGATCAATCACCACGGGCAATAAATCCGGGTCTGGGAAATACCGGTAATCATGGGCATTTTCCTTATTGCGCATGGACCGGGTTTCGCCTTTGTTGGCATCATACAACCGGGTTTCCTGAACAATAGATTCACCCGATTCCAGACGCTCAATCTGACGGTTGACCTCGTGATGAATAGCATCGCCAATAAACCGAATGGAGTTCACATTCTTGATTTCTGCGCGGGTTCCCAAGGGTTCCCCAACCTTCCGGACGGACACATTCACATCCGCGCGCAAGCTGCCCTCTTCCATATTCCCATCACTGGTGCCTAAGTATCGCAGCAGTAAACGTAGCTTACGCACAAAAGCCATGGCTTCCTCAGCACTACGCACATCGGGTTTTGTGACAATTTCCATCAAGGCTGTCCCTGCCCGATTTAGGTCAATGAAGCTTTTGGTGGGGGATAGGTCGTGGAGGCTTTTCCCCGCATCCTGCTCGAGATGAATCCTTTCAATGCGGATGCGTTGGGTGGTGCCGTTTTCCAGATCAATATCCAAATGCCCCTCCCCCACAATAGGCGTATAGAACTGGCTGATCTGATAGCCAGACGGCAGGTCAGCATAAAAATAATTCTTCCGATCAAACCGCGAGACCATGTTGATGTGGGCATTGATCCCGAGCCCTGTTTTCACGGCTTGCTCGACACAAAACTCATTTAACACGGGCAGCATCCCCGGCATGCCCGCATCTACGGGCGACACCTTATGATTGGGCGCGGCGGCAAAGGATGTCTCCGCCCCTGAAAACAGTTTGGATTTGGAAACTACTTGGGCATGAACCTCCAGGCCGATCACGACCTCCCAAGATCCGGATTCCCGTTCAATTACATAGCGTGGTGTATTATTCATAGTGTCCTCTATAGTTTAATCATAGGCATCTGGGCAGCCTTCTCAATCACTGATCCAATGTTGAGTAACATACCCTCCGAAAAATCAGGGCCGATCAGCTGCATGCCCAAAGGCAATCCTGCCTCAGATAACCCCACAGGCACAGACAACGCCGGAATCCCGGCAAGATTGGTGGAGACGGTGAAGACGTCTGATAGATACATCTCCAACGGATTTGAGGTTTTCTCGCCAATGGCAAAGGCAGGGCCTGGGGTGGTGGGGGTCAAGATCACATCCACCTTTTGGAAAGCCTCTTTGAACTCATTTCGAATAATCCGCCGAACCTCCAGAGCCTTAGTAAAGTAAGCATCATAATGCCCCACGGACAAAACGAATGTCCCAATCAAAATCCGCCGTTGAACCTCGGGGCCAAAGCCGGCTGTCCGCGTGTTTTCATAAAGCTCATCCAATGTGTTTCCCTCGATGCGTAATCCATAGCGCACGCCATCATAGCGGGATAGGTTGGAAGAAGCCTCTGCAGGGGCAATGATATAATAAGCTGGCAGCCCATAGTCTGTATGGGGTAAGGATATCTCGATGATTTCAGCACCCGCTTGCTTTAACCAATCGGCCGTCTTGTCCCAGTAGGCATTGATTTCCGCATTCAGTCCCGTAGGCCTGTATTCCTTGGGAATCCCAACCTTTAGGCCCTTGATGTTACCCGTGATATCCTTCAAAACATCGGGCGCTGCTTGTTTCAGAGACGTTGAATCCTTAGGGTCATGTCCCGACATGTGTTGAAACACCAGCGCTGCATCATGGATCGTGCGGGCGATAGGCCCCGCTTGATCCAATGAGGACGCAAACGCCATAATGCCATATCGGGAACATCGACCATAGGTGGGTTTCAATCCCACCAGGCCGCAAAAGGCCGCCGGCTGACGGATGGATCCCCCTGTATCAGTCCCGAGGGCTACTAGCGCTGACTTTGCCGCCACAGCTGCTGTGGACCCTCCGGATGATCCTCCCGGCGCGCGATTTTTGCTATCCGCTGTTTTCCACGGATTAATCGTGGGTCCAAAATAACTGTTTTCCGTGGAGGATCCCATGGCAAATTCATCCATATTAGTTTTCCCCAGCCCAATCGCCCCAGCATCTTGCAGTTTCTGAGTCACCGTGGACTCATAGGTAGGCACGAAATTTTCTAGAATAT
>CAYOCE010000036.1:0-14560 GCA_964402405.1 uncultured Hyphomicrobiales bacterium
CGTGAAGGTGGTAGAACCGTCGGCGCGGGCGTTGTTGCCAAAATTATTGAATAAATCTGTAGAAGAAGAGTACCCTCATCGGAGGGTATTCTTCTTTTTACATTACATTATTGTAGGTAGTAAAAATGGAAGCACAAGTTATTAGAATTAGACTAAAGGCATTTGACAACCGTATGTTGGATCAGTCTGCCCATGAGATCGTTGATACGGCTAAACGTACAGGGGCTGTTGTTCGAGGGCCTGTGCCACTCCCAACAATGATCAATAAGTTTACGGTGAACCGTTCTCCCCACATTGATAAAAAATCAAGGGAGCAGTTTGAAATCAGGACCCACAAGCGGGTTTTGGATATTTTGGATTGGACACCCCAAACGGTGGATGCCCTAATGAAATTAGAATTAGCGTCCGGTGTGGACGTTGAAATTAAGCTTTAAGTTTTTTTGAAGGAGCTTTAAAATGCGGTCAGGATTGATTGCTGAAAAGGTTGGAATGTCCCGTGTATTTACAGCGGATGGCGAGCATATTCCAGTCACAGTATTGCGTGTAGATAATTGTCAAGTAATAGACCATATGACCCAAGAAAGAAACGGCTACAAGGCTGTGCAAATTGGGAGTGGACAACAGAAGGCTAAATCTGTTACAAAGCCTATGCGTGGTCTTTTTGCCAAGGCAAAAGTAGAACCCAAGAAGAATTTGAAAGAATTTCGAGTATCTGAGGAAAATCTTTTGCCTATTGGCCAGTCTATTACTGTTGATCATTTTGCTGAAGGGCAATTGGTTGATGTGACAGGCGTTTCCATTGGTAAGGGATTCATGGGGGCCATGAGGCGTTGGAACTTTGGTGGGCTTCGGGCCAGCCATGGTGTTTCCGTTTCTCACCGTTCCCACGGGTCCACAGGACAATGTCAGGATCCAGGTAAAGTTTTCAAAGGAAAAAAAATGGCTGGACATTGGGGTCACGAGAAGGTAACCATATTAAACTTAAAGGTTGTCAAGACAGAGCTCGAAGGAGGGCTGATCTTGGTCAAGGGTGCGGTTCCTGGTCCTAAAGGGTCTATCGTTTATGTGCGGGATGCTGTTAAAGCTTAAGGCATAAGGCGATTTTGTCTTTTTTGATATTGTAATCAAGAAAGATAAATGCTTTGATAAGTCTGAAAATTTTAAGTTTTTTTAGGTTATCAGGCAGTTTTTTGTAAATTACGTGTGTTTTAAATTTAAAGTAAAGGTTTGTAGCCATGAAGTGGCCTCTTAAAAATTTAAGCAACCAAGAAGTTGGTCAAGTTGAGTTATCGGAAGATTTGTTTGGGCGCGCTGTGCGTTCTGATATCCTTCATCGTGTTGTTAGATGGCAATTGGCCAAGGCGCGTGCAGGAACTCATCAAACAAAAACAATTTCCATGATTAGTGGAACAACCAAGAAGCCTTATAAGCAAAAAGGAACAGGTAATGCTCGTCAGGGTAGCCTTCGGTCCCCACAATTTAGGGGTGGTGCTACTATTTTTGGACCCGTGTCCCGTAGCCATGCCTATAGCTTGCCTAAGAAAGTTCGTAAACTTGGACTTAAACAGGCGCTCTCTTCCAAGCTTCAAAATCAAGAACTTGTTATTGTCGACCATCTAAAGCTCTCCGATCCAAAAACAGCTCAATTAATCAAGAAAATCCAAAGCAATGGATGGGAATCTGCCTTGTTTTTGGATGGAACAGTAGTGGATGAAAACTTTGCAAAGGCAAGTGCCAATATCGTCGGTATCGATGTTTTGCCGCAGCAGGGTGCCAATGTGTACAGCATTCTAAAGCGTAAGTATTTAGTATTGTCTAAAGATGCCCTTGATCATTTGGAGGCGCGATTAAAATGAGTAAAAAGATGACACCAGCCATTACACCCAAGACCTATGATGTGATTATGTACCCCATTATCACCGAAAAGACCACATTGCTCGGGGCCAATAACCAGTACGTTTTCCGTGTTGGTAAAACGGCAACGAAGCCTGAAATTAAGGCAGCCGTAGAGGTGCTTTTTAAGGTGAGTGTAACGAAGGTTAATACCCTCGTTCAAAAAGGGAAAACTAAGCGTTTTAAAGGGCGTTTAGGACAGAGAAGTGATATTAAAAAGGCAATTGTAACCTTAAAGCAAGGAAACACAATTGACGTAGCGGTGGGAATTTAAAATGGCATTAAAATATTTTAAACCAGTAACATCTTCGACTAGGCAGCTTGTATTAGTTGATAAATCAGGTTTGTGGAAGGGTGATCCTGTTAAAAGTTTGACAGTGGGTCTTACCAAATCTGGTGGTCGTAATAACTTGGGACGCATCACAGCCTTTCACAAGGGTGGTGGACACAAGCGTAAATATCGTTTGGTGGATTTCAAACGCCGCAAGCTAGATATGGTTGCAACGGTTGAGCGTTTTGAATACGATCCCAACCGGACAGCATTTTTGGCTTTGATTAAATATGAAGATGGTGAGCTTAGCTACATCTTGGCGCCACAACGTTTGGCAATTGGGGACAAGGTTGTTTCTAGTGCTAAGGCGGATATCAAGCCTGGCAACACGTTGCCGCTTGCGAATATTCCTGTGGGAACCATTATTCACAATGTGGAAATGAAGCCCGGCAAGGGGGGGCAGTTGGCTCGTTCGGCAGGGACCTATGCCCAGTATGTGGGACGTGATCTCGGGTATGCATTGATTCGATTGAACTCAGGTGAAGTACGCATGATTCGGTTGGAATGCTTCGCAACGGTGGGTGCAGTTTCCAATGCGGATCAAAAAAACATTAGTCTTTCGAAGGCAGGTCGTAGTCGTTGGTTGGGCCGTAGGCCTGTTGTTCGTGGTGTTGCCATGAACCCAGTCGATCACCCTCATGGAGGCGGTGAAGGACGTACGTCCGGAGGTCGTCACCCAGTAACGCCATGGGGTAAATGCACCAAGGGTAAGAAGACGCGTGACAAGAACAAGCCTTCTAGTAAATTTATTGTTAATCGTCGTAAGAAGAAATAAGGAGTAATTAAAGTGGCACGTTCAGTCTGGAAAGGTCCTTTTATCGATGGATATCTGCTAAAGAAAGCAGAGGCAGCCCGTGCATCTGGGCGTAAAGATGTGATTAAAATTTGGTCGCGTAGATCCACCATTCTTCCTCACTTTGTGGGGGTAACGTTTGGGGTTCACAATGGGCGTAAATTTGTACCTGTTTCTGTGAATGAAGAAATGATTGGTCATAAGTTTGGCGAATTCTCTCCCACTAGGACATACCATGGTCACGGGGCAGATAAAAAGGCAAAAAGAGGATAATTATGGGAAAGCAATCAACACCTAGGGCTTTGAGCGATCACCAGGCAATTGCCAAAGGTAATCGTATTCGTACATCTCCTAGAAAACTAAATTTAGTCGCGGGATTAATCAGGGGTAAGTCTGTTCAGCAGGCTTTAGCTGTCTTGAAATTTTCCAAGCGTCGTATCTCGGAAGAGGTTTCTAAGGTTTTGATTTCAGCCATCGCAAATGCTGAAAATAATCATGGATTAGATATCGACACCTTATATGTATCCGAAGCTTCCGTTGGAAAAGCTTTGGTAATGAAAAGGTTTATGCCCAGGGCCAGGGGTCGCGCGGGGAAAATTGAAAAATTCTTTAGTAATATTCGTATTGTTGTCAGCGAACGCAAGGAGATCGCATAATGGGTCAAAAAGTAAATCCAATTGGTTTCCGTCTAAAGATAAATCGGACATGGGATTCACGGTGGTACGCGGATGAGAACTACGCTGATTATTTGAAGCAAGATGTGAATATTCGTAAGTATATTTTTGAGCATTTCAAGCAAGCGGCCATATCCAAGGTTGTGATTGAAAGACCAGCGAAGAAAGCGGTTGTGACAATTCACACGGCGCGTCCCGGTATCCTGATCGGTAAAAAAGGGACGGATATTGAAAAGATGAAAAAAGGCTTGGAGAAAGTTGCAGGCGCGGAAGTTGCCCTTAACGTAATGGAAATTCGCAAGCCTGAGCTTGATTCTAGATTGGTTGCTGAGGGTATTGCTCAACAGTTAGAGCGTCGTATTCCTTTTAGGCGTGCTATGAAGCGGGCGGTTCAATCTGCCATGCGACTTGGGGCTGGCGGAATCCGGGTTAACTGTTCTGGTAGGCTTGGTGGGGCAGAAATTGCCCGTATTGAGTGGTACCGCGAAGGTCGCGTGCCGCTCCATACCCTAAGGGCTGATATTGACTATGGCACGGCCACTGCCTTTACAACCTATGGTACCTGTGGCATTAAGGTTTGGATCTACAAGGGCGAGATTATGGATCATGATTCCATGGCTCAGGATCGGCGCTCAAAAGAAAATTTGGTCAGTCGTTAAGAGTTGATTTGATAGGAAACGAAGATGTTAAGTCCAAAGAAAACAAAATTTCGCAAGGCCTTTAAGGGGCGTATTCATGGCATGGCCAAAGGGGGAACATCCCTCAGTTTTGGGTCATTTGGCTTGAAGGCAACAACCCCAGGTCGTGTAACAGCAAGACAAATCGAGGCGGCGCGACGGGCGATTACCCGTTATCTGCGTCGTGCAGGACGTGTGTGGATCCGTATTTTCCCAGATGTGCCTGTTTCTCAGAAACCGGCCGAAGTTCGTCAGGGTAAGGGTAAAGGAAATCCAGAGTTTTGGGTTTCTCGGGTTCACCCAGGTAGAATTATGTTTGAGATTGATGGCGTTAGCTCTGAAATGGCAGAAAGAGCTTGCGAACTTGCAGCAGCTAAGCTATGTGTAAGATCTCGTTTCGTAGCACGCCATGATGCGTCGTAAAGGACAAGAAAAATGAAAGTAGCAGAAGTTAGAACAAAGGATATAAAAGACTTGCAAAAGTTGGTACTTGATTGTAAACGTGAATTATTTAATTTACGCTTTCAGAAAGCACAAGGTCAATTAACAAATACCGCGCGGGTTCGTGAGGTGCGTCGCACAATAGCGCGTACTCATACCATTTTGCAAGAGCGCAAAACCAGTAAAAATTAAGGTATAAGGAAGTATCATGCCACGTAGAATATTGAAGGGTGTTGTTGTTAGTGATAAATGTGACAAGACAGTTACTGTAAAGGTTGAACGTCGTGTCATGCACCCTACGTACAAAAAGTATGTAACGCATTCCAAGAAATATGCAACCCATGATGAGGCTAATACAGCCAAGACGGGGGATGTGGTTCTTATTAGGGAATCTCGGCCTCTCTCAAAAACAAAGAGATGGGAGCTTACAGAAGTTGTGAGCGTGGCAAAGGATATGTCAGTTGCTGTGGGTGAAAATCCTCTGGCAGATATTATAAAGGGTTAAACAAATGATACAAATGCAAACAAGGTTGGAGGTCGCTGATAATTCAGGTGCCCGCTCTATCCAATGCATTAAGGTTTTAGGTGGATCAAAAAGGAAAACGGCCTCTGTAGGCGATGTGATCGTTGTATCCATTAAAGAGGCAATCCCTAATGGCAAAATTAAAAAAGGAACGGTACACAAGGCGGTCATCGTTCGTACACGTAAGGGTATTCATCGGGCAGATGGATCTGAGATTCGCTTTGATACCAATGCAGCTGTGATCATTAACGCCCAGGGAGAGCCCGTAGGCACCCGTATTTTTGGACCCGTGACGCGTGAGTTGCGGTATAAAAATTTCATGAAAATTATTTCACTAGCACCGGAGGTTTTGTAATGGCAGATCGTTGGCGTATAAAAAAAGGTGACAAGGTCATCGTTAGAACAGGTCGCGACAAAGGTAAGGTTGGCGAGGTTCTTCAGGTGCTACGTGAGGAAAGACGTGTTGTTGTAAAGGGTGTGAATGTGGTCAAGCGCCACACGCGTCCAACACAGACTCAGGCCGGTGGTATTATTCAGAAAGAACTTGCGATCCATGTATCCAATGTGGCGCATCTTGATCCTGAAAATGGCAAGGCTACCCGTGTGGGTGTTAAGTTTTTGGAAAGTGGCGAAAAAGTTCGCTATGCCAAAGTATCTGGCAAATTGATTTAAGTAAAAGGTATACAGATGTCGCGTTTTAGAACATTATACAACGAAGCAATCAAGCCAAGTTTGATTAAGGAATTTGACCTTAAGAATCCTATGCAGGTGCCAAAGCTTGAGAAGATTGTTTTGAACATTGGTGTGGGCGAAGGATCCAAGGATTCTAAAAAGGTTGATGCCGCCCTTCAAGATTTGATGATTATCGCAGGACAAAAGCCTGTTTTAACCAAGGCTCGTCAATCCATCGCTGGATTTAAGATCCGAGAAGGGATGAATTTGGGTTGTAAGGTGACATTGCGCGGGGAAAGAATGTATGAATTCCTTGATCGGTTGATCACAATCGCCATGCCACGGATCCGAGATTTTCGAGGCGTGCCCCATCGTAGCTTTGATGGACAAGGAAATTACTCCTTGGGTCTTAAGGAGCAGATTGTATTTCCTGAAATTGACTATGATAAAGTTGATCAGATCAGGGGTATGGATATTACCATTGTGACTACATCTAATAACAATCAACACGCTAAAGCGCTGCTCGCAGCCTTTGGTATGCCATTTGCAAAGTAACGAGGAAAACATGGCTAAGAAAAGTTTAGTTGAGAATAACAAACATAAGGCAGACCTGATTAAGAAATATAAGGCTCGTCGGGATCGCCTGAAGAAGGTTGTTTATAATAAGGAAACAACGGCTGAGGATCGGTTTAAGACTGTTATAAAATTGGCGTCCTTGCCTCGTAATGGGGCAGCCAATCGCTTTAGAAATCGTTGTGAGCTTTCGGGACGTCCTAGGGGCGTGTATCGTAAGTTGAAGATGTCCAGAATTGCGCTACGCACGCTGGCATCTGAAGGATTAATCCCTGGCATGACAAAGTCCAGTTGGTAGAAGGAGCATAAAAAATGTCAATGTCTGATCCTATTTCTGATTTGATCACCCGTATTCGTAATGCCCAAAGGAATCGTCAAATGACGGTTGAATGTTTGGGATCCAACATGGCGATTCGGATTTTAGATGTATTGCAAGACGAAGGATATATTGCAGGATTTAGGCGTGTAGATGTACGTCCTGGTGTTTCAAAAATCATTGTTGATTTGAAATACTATGAAAATCAACCGTCGATCCACACCATTAAACGTGTTTCTAAGCCAGGGTGTCGTGTATATTCTGCGATTAACTCTATGCGGAAGGTCTCTAATGGATTGGGCATCTCTGTTGTGTCTACTTCCAAAGGGGTTATGTCAGATACGAAGGCCCATGCTTTAAAGGTCGGCGGCGAAGTATTGTTTCAAGTATTTTAAGGTAGGCAAAATGTCAAGAGTTGGTAAAAATCCAGTTGTCCTTCCTTCGGGCGTAGAAGTCCAGGTTGTGGGTAATGTATTAAAGGCTAAGGGAAAGCTCGGGGAGCTATCGCTTCCGTTTTCTGATAAGGTCGCTGTTGCGGTGAATAATAATCAGGTGACAGTTTCTCCCGTTGATGATACAAAGGAATCCCGTATGCTATGGGGGACAATTCGCAATTTGGTGCGTAACGTTGTAACGGGCGTCCATGAAGGATTCACCGTTAAGATGGAAATTAATGGCGTTGGATACCGTGCGGCAGTTCAGGGCAATGACTTGGTTTTGCAGTTGGGATATAGCCACGAGGTTAAATTTCCTATCCCTGCAGGTGTTTCCATCAAATGTGAAAAGCCTACAGCTATTAGCGTGCAGGGCATTGATCGTCGATTAGTTGGTCAAACAGCCGCAGAAATTAGGTCATTTCGTCCACCTGAGCCTTATAAAGGCAAGGGTATTAAATACGAAAATGAAATCATTGTTCGTAAAGAAGGTAAGAAAAAGTAGGGTAGCATGATCAGTAAAAAACAACTTATGGAACGGCGGTCCTCTCGGGTACGCTTTAAGATTCGGAAGCTGGTGACATCAGAATGTCCAAGGTTATCTGTGTTTAGGTCCAATCGGCATATATATGCCCAGATTATTGATGATACGAAGGACCATACAGTGGTTTCTAGTTCATCCTTGGATCCTGAGCTTAGTTCTACCCTTTCAAAGGGATCAGATATTGAGGCTGCTGAAGCGGTTGGCAAGTTACTTGCAAAGCGTGCGAAAGCTGCGGGAATTCAAAAAGTTATTTTTGATCGTGGAAGTTACATATACCACGGTCGCGTCAAGGCATTGGCAGGTGGTGCACGTGCTGGTGGATTAGAATTTTAACGAGTGAGAGAAGGATACTATGTCACGTCAATCATCACAAGAGGGTCGCCAAGAATCTGGTTTTGTTGAAAAACTAGTTAGTATTAATAGGGTTGCCAAGGTTGTAAAGGGAGGTAAAAACTTCTCCTTTTCCGCATTGGTTATTGTTGGCGATGGCAAGGGGCGTGTAGGCCATGGACTTGGTAAGGCGCGTGAAGTGCCAGAAGCCGTTCGTAAGGCAACCGAGGCCGCAACCAGGGCTTTAATTCGTGTTCCTCTCCGGGAGGGTCGCACATTGCACCATGATACGCTTGGCGTATATGGAGCAGGTCGTGTTGTTATGCGTACAGCACCTGCAGGAACGGGAATCATCGCGGGTGGTCCTATGCGTGCGGTTTTTGAATCGTTGGGTGTGCAGGACGTCGTTTGTAAATCAATTGGGTCCACAAATCCTCATAACATGGTGCGTGCGACATTTGAGGCGTTGAAGGGTCAGTTCGCCCCTCGTCAAGTAGCTGCTCGGCGTGGCAAGCGTGTTTCCGATATCATTGGACATCGGGATGCTGACAAGACAACCTCTGGCGAATCAGTAAAGAAGGAAGAAAACCATGAGTAAAGATAAAAAGCTTATCAAGGTTACGCAAATCAAAAGTTTTGTTCGCAGGCCTAAAATTCAAGAAGCTTATTTGAAGGGTTTGGGATTGGGTAAAATGCATCGCTCCAAGGTATTGGTCGATACACCCTCTGTTCGTGGCTTGATTGTCAAGGCCCACCACTTGGTTAAAGTAGAAGAAATTCAATAGTCTTTTTAAGGTAAGGTTTTATTATGAGATTAAATCAGTTACGAGATAATCCTGGGGCAACCCATTATATCAAGCGCGTTGGTCGTGGGTATGGATCTGGTTTGGGCAAGACTTCAGGGAGTGGTCAAAAGGGTCAAAAATCCCGTTCAGGTGTTGCCATCAAAGGATTTGAAGGTGGTCAGATGCCTATTTATATCCGTCTTCCAAAGCGCGGATTTAGGCATCCTAAAGAGAAAACAACCCTTGTTAACTTGGGAATGATTCAGTTAGCGATCGAGGCTGGTAGATTAGATCCCAAGGTTTCCATTACGCCAGAAATCCTCGTTCAAGCAGGGCTTGCCCGTAAGGCAGAGTATCCTGTGCGTTTGCTGGCGAAGGGCGAATTAAAAACGGCTATCACAATGGATGTGGATCATGCATCTGAAGCAGCTCTTGAGGCTGTTAAAAAAGCAAAAGGGACAGTAACTGTTGCTGTAAAGCCTGTTAAGGAAACCAAGAAAAAAATTAAGGGGAATTAAAGATGGCATCAGCAGCTGAGCAGCTTGCCTCGAATTTGGATTTGCGCTTGTTTTCCAAGGCCAAGGAGCTTAAGGCTCGTATTTGGTTTACGCTGGGGGCGCTAATTATTTATCGCTTAGGAACCTATATTCCTCTTCCCGGGATTGATCCCAATACGATTGCTGAAATTACCAAAAGCACCTCTGGGGGTATTTTGGGCATGGTAAACATGTTCTCGGGCGGTGCCTTGGGGCGTATGACTATTTTTGCTTTGAACATTATCCCGTATATTTCGGCCAGTATCATTGTGCAGCTCCTCTCTGCCGTATACCCTCCTTTTGAAGCCTTACGCAAAGAGGGCGATAGCGGTCGTAAAAAACTGAACCAATATACCCGCTATGGCACGGTCTTTTTGGCGGCTTTCCAGGCATATGCTCTGGCGGCTAGCTTGGAATCAGCGGGCGCTGTAATGATGAGTGGGTGGTTTTTCAAACTTAGCACCATTATTATCATTGTTGGGGGCACCTTATTTTTGATGTGGCTTGGCGAGCAAATTACGTCTCGTGGTGTGGGAAATGGTATTTCCTTGATTATCTTCTCGGGTATCGTGGCAAACTTGCCTCAGGCAGCCCTCAATTTGATTGAAATTGGGCAAGAGGGGCAGTCTCTATTAATATTCATCATCATGCTGATTATCGTAGCGGTGATTGCCTTTATCGTGTTTATGGAGCGGGCTCAGCGTAAAGTGTTGATTCAATATCCCAAGCGCCAGATGGCCGGCCGTATGACGGGTGGGGAATCCAACCATTTGCCTCTTAAACTAAATAACGCAGGGGTTATCCCTCCCATTTTTGCAACATCCCTTCTATTATTGCCTTTGACAATTGGTCAATTTACAGCCAATGGCGGGCCAGAATGGCTGCAATCAGTAATGTTCTATTTGGGGCATGGGCGTCCCATTTATATGTTGTTGAATGCAGCACTGATTATCTTCTTTACTTTCTTCTACACATCCCTCATGTTTAATCCCGAAGAAACTGCTGAAAATTTGAAAAAATCTGGTGGATTTATTCCTGGGATTCGTCCAGGGGCAAGTACGTCAGATTATTTTGATTATTTGCTGAATCGATTGACAGTCATTGGGGCGCTCTATTTGGTATTTGTTTGCACGCTGCCTGAATTGTTGCAGACTAAATATCAGCTCCCCTTTTATTTTGGAGGGACAAGCGTTCTGATTGTTGTTAGTGTGACCATGGATACGGTTTCTCAGGTTCATTCTCATTTATTGGCCCATCAATACGAGGGACTGTTAAAGAAGGCTAGTCTGAAAGGGCGTCGTCGATGAATGTTATTTTGTTGGGGCCTCCAGGTTCTGGTAAAGGGACACAGGCGCAGCACTTGAAGGATCGCTATGGGTTGATGCATCTTTCCACAGGAGATATGCTGCGGCAAGAAATTGCAATGGGGACACCTCTTGGGCGTGAAGCCAAAGATATGATTGATTCGGGTGGGTTTATTGCAGATCATGTGGTGATTGACATGATTGATCAATGTCTTTCTAAGCCTGACTATAGTGTCGGATTTATTTTGGATGGGTTTCCTAGAACAACGGCCCAAGCCAGGGCACTTGATGAAATGTTGAAAGTGCATAACAGGACAATTGATCATGTGATTGAGCTAAAGATCAATGAAGATCTTTTGGTGAAAAGAATCACGGGCCGTTTCATGTGTGTCGAATGTGGCGCTTGCTACAATGATTTCTTTCGTAAGCCTCGCGAAGAGGATACTTGTGATGTTTGCGGTGTGCATGAATTTAAAAGGCGTGCTGATGATACAGAAAATACTGTTAAAAAGCGTCTTGAGATCTATCACAAGGAAACGATGCCTATTATTCCCTATTATTTGGAAAAAGGTATTTTGCATGAGATTGATGGTATGTGTTCCGTTGAAGAAGTAGCGTTGGATGTGGATCGCATTATAGAACGGCGTTAGTTTTAAAAAAAAAGATTAAAGATAAAGAACTGTCATCCTTGGCCCATTGTTTCTAAGGCTTTGGCAGGCAACTTATCCTTACCCACCATAGCTTTGCCGCGGTGGGTGGATCTCCACCGACAGGTTTTATAGGCCTTTGGTGAGGGTGACAATACTAAGGTTAATTAAAAAGATGTACATAAGGTATTGACTGATGGGTCAATAGTTTATAAAAACAATAACGGATTAGAGTTAAAGGAGTAAAAACGTGGCACGTATTTCTGGTGTTAACATTCCCGCCCAAAAGCGGATTGAAGTTGCCCTCACGTATATTTATGGGATTGGTCGCACGACGGCGAAAGCAATTTGCGATAAGGCTCGCATTGATCTTTCAAGGCGTGTTAATACCCTTTCAGAGGATGAGGTTGCAAAGATTCGTGATGTGATTGATAAGGAACATCAGGTGGAGGGTGACCTTCGTCGTGTTGTTTCTATGAACATCAAAAGATTGATTGACCTTGGGTGTTATCGGGGACTTCGGCACCGTAAGGGATTGCCGGTTCGCGGACAAAGGACTCATACAAATGCTCGTACGCGTAAGGGTAAAGCGCGTCCAATTGCTGGTAAAAAGAAGTAGTTAGGAAATAAAATGGCAAAAGATTTAAAAGCTAGGATAAAGCGTCGCGATAAGAAAAATGTTGTGGTAGGGGTTGCACATATTAACTCAACATTTAACAACACAATTATTACGATTGCAGATCCTCAGGGTAATACAATCGCGTGGTCTTCTGCAGGGGTTCAAGGGTTTAAAGGATCTCGGAAATCAACGCCATTTGCGGGACAAGTTGCAGCCGAGGTTGCAGGCCGTAAGGCTAAAGAACATGGGATGAAGACTTTGAATGTAGAATTGTGTGGACCGGGGTCTGGTCGGGAATCTGCACTACGTTCTTTGATGTCTATTGGGTTTACCATTACATCCATTCGGGATGTAACGCCGATTCCCCATAATGGGTGTCGCCCCCCTAAGCGTCGTCGTGTGTAATCAGAATTTTTGCTTTTTGTGATGTGAGGGTAGTACAGTGATACAAGAAAATTGGAAAACATTAATTAAGCCTAAGGAAGTTAGTGTTCAAGGGGACAAAAAGTCACCCTTTAAGGCGCAATTGGTGGCAGAGCCTTTGGAGCGTGGATATGGGATGACCATTGGAAATGCGCTTAGGCGTATTTTGCTTTCATCTATTCGGGGCGCTGCTGTTACTTCAATTCAGATTGATGGCGTAGGTCATGAGTTTGCTTCTATTCCTGGGGTTTTGGAGGATGTAACGGAAATCGTTCTGAATATTAAAGAACTCGCGATCAAGATGCACTCCGAGGGCCCGAAGAAAATTACGTTGGCGCATAAAGGGGCAGGACCAGTTTATGCAAAAATGATTGAAACAGGTCATGACATTGAAATTTTGAACGGCGATCTGTTGATCTGTACGTTGGGATCGGATGCCCATTTCTCTATGACAATGACGGTTGAGCATGGTAAGGGATATGTTGCTGCGGCTATGAATCGCAAAGAAACAACGCCTATTGGGGTAACGCCTATTGACGCTATTTACAGTCCTGTCAAGAAAGTATCCTATAGGATTGAAAATACCCGTGTTGGTCAAACGACTGACTATGACAAATTAATCATGGATGTGGAAACAAACGGCGCTGTTAGGCCGGAGGATGCCATTGCGTTTGCAGCAAGAATTCTTCAGGATCAGTTTAGCCCCTTCGTTAACTTTGAGGATCCTGTTGAGACGCGTCGGGCACCGGTGGATGATACCAATGCAATCCCCCGTAATTTATTGCGCAAGGTGAGCGAGCTTGAACTTTCTGTTCGCGCTGCAAACTGTCTCAAGAACGATAATATCGTTTATATCGGAGATTTGGTGCAACGATCTGAAGGCGAGATGCTCAGAACGCCAAACTTTGGACGCAAGTCTTTGAATGAAATCAAAGAAGTGTTGGTGACCATGGGACTTCATCTTGGAATGGAACTCCCCAATTGGCCACCTGAAAATATTGAAGACATGGTGAAGCGCCTAGATGAGCCTTTTTAAGGAAGGGTTTTGTTGAAAATTCTTGGACCATCCCGGCGGAAGCCGGGATCCAAGTATGAGAGTATCATTCAACGCTTTGAAGTAATAAAAGCACCTGGACCCCGGCTTCCCGGCTACGCCTACGGCTATGCCGTGGCGAGTCGCCGGGGTGGTTCGGTAAGGGTGCAAACGAATTGATTCACTATAAAGTGGATGTAATACACTGTACTAAGAAAGGATTTTAAAAATGCGGCATAGGCTTAGTGGACGCAAACTTGGTAAAACATCTTCCCATAGGGAAGCGATGTTTTCCAATATGGCTGTATCTTTGTTACAGCACGAGCAAATTCAGACAACCTTGCCCAAGGCCAAGGAAATTCGTCCCATCGTGGAAAAATTGATTACCCTTGGGAAACAAGGGGGGCTTGCAACCCATCGTCGGTTGATAAGCGAGCTTCAAAATAATACGATCGCCCTAAAATTATTGGGGGAATTGGCTGGGCGTTACAAGTCCAGGGCAGGGGGATACACCCGTATTATCAAGGCAGGATTCCGCCGCGGTGATATGGCACCTATGGCTATCATTGAATTGGTAGATCGCCCAGAACCCAAGGCTGAGAAGCCTGCGAAGAAAAAGAAAGCTGCCGCAACTCCAGCTGTTGAAAGCGAAGCTTCCGGCGCGTAGATTCTCATCCCGGCGTAAGCCGGGATCCATCCGCCTCTGTCAAGACTACGGCGTGATTAATATCACGCTGGAGCTTTAGCGAAAGCAGATGGACCTCGGCTCCCGGCTACGCCTAGTGGCTATGCCGTGGCGAGTCATCGAGATGGCCTAAAGGCCACTTCCGCCGAGGTGATTTGAAAAAGTACAAAATACCAAGAACCCATAAAGCCCCAGGTTTTATGGGTTTTTTCTTGCTCTAGGATAAATTACTGCCAGGACACCTAAGCTTGGCTTCAGAAAGGGCATTAGAATAAATATCTTGAATAGCTTGAATTTTACCTCGAAATCCAAAGAGTTTTTCGGTTT
>CAYOCE010000037.1:0-11808 GCA_964402405.1 uncultured Hyphomicrobiales bacterium
CTCAGCTGGGAGAGCGCCTGCTTTGCACGCAGGAGGTCATCGGTTCGATCCCGTTTACCTCCACCATTTTCTTTCTTCTTCATATTTTTCCTTTTGGGATTTTTCAATACGCCTGAAAACGTAGTTTTTTTCAATGATTTTCAGGCTTTTTGACTCTATATTTCCGCCTCCCAGATATGCCGTGGCGTGTGGAGCGACAACGGCTACACTTCCTTCTTTCTCAGGACTAAGGCCCGATCAATGCCTGCTAAATCTTGATGTGTAGAAATTAACTCTAAAGATTCTTTCTTAAAAATATCTTGGACTTCTTGTTTTTGTCCCTTGCCAATTTCTAGAACTAGAATGCCCTGAGGATTCAATAATGAAGGAACAATCTTAGACAGTTCTTGATAACATTGCAGCCCATCCTCACCACCTACCAGCGAAATTCTAGGATCATAGTTTCGAACATTGGGGTCCAATTTTTTATACTCTGGATCTGTAATATAAGGAGGATTGCTAATGATAATATCAAAGAAGCCTGAAGCTCCCTCCGCCCACGACGTGTTAATAAAGGTGGCTCTGGATTCAAGTTCTAAACCAGACGCATTTTTTTGGGCGGCTTCTACGGCCTTTGGTTGAATATCTGTGCCCATCCCCTTGGCATTTTTATATTCGCTGAGGAGGCTTAACAACAAACATCCGGTTCCGGTTCCCAAATCTAAAATGTTTAAAGAAGCATTTTTATCGGGGTAATATTGCAAAACAGCTTCGATCAATATTTCAGAATCAGGCCGTGGATCGAGGGTTTCTTCGTTTAGAAAAAAGGGGAGACTCCAGAATTCTCGGTATCCAAAGATACGACTCAGGGGTTCATGATTCAGGCAGCGTTTTACAAGTTCATGTACTCTATATTGCTGTGACAGATCAATCAACTTATCGGGGTATAGGACAAGGTGCTCTAAAGAACACCCCAACACATTAGCTATAATCAGGCGGGCCTGCGAGCGAGGATTTTCAATTCCCCCCTGCTTTAGATCCTGGGTGATTTGTTGCAGAAATACATTCAGAGATATGGACTGTACCATATATCCTAAACATCCATATCAGCGAGTCGGGAAGCTTGATCTTCAGCGATCAAAGGTTCGATCAATTCATCTAGTGCAACCCCATTCATAATGTCTTCGATTTTATAAACCGTTAAATTGATGCGATGGTCGCTAACCCTCCCCTGGGGAAAGTTATAGGTGCGGATGCGTTCGGATCTGTCACCACTCCCTACTTGGCTTTTGCGGGATTCAGATCTCTGATCCGACAATTTTTGCCGCTCGAATTCATATAGGCGAGACCTGAGGATTTTCATGGCCTTGGCTTTATTTTTATGCTGGGATTTTTCATCCTGTTGTTGTACCACAACCCCTGTGGGCAAATGGGTGATTCGAACGGCGCTGTCGGTGGTATTCACATGCTGTCCTCCAGCCCCTGAGGATCTGTACACATCAATACGTAAATCTTTATCTTCGATTTTAATGTCAACTTCCTCGGCCTCAGGCAATACAGCTACTGTAGCGGCAGAGGTATGCACCCGTCCCGAAGATTCTGTTTCAGGAACCCGCTGAACCCGATGCACCCCAGATTCAAATTTCAATCGGGAAAAAACATCCTTCCCCGTAATCATGATACTGCCTTCTTTAAGGCCACCGATATCGGTTTCGCTAAGGTCCATGATTTCAATTTTCCATCCATGGTGTTCCGCATATCGCTGATACATACGAAGAAGGCTGTTGGCAAACAAAGCTGCCTCCTCTCCTCCTGTGCCCGCACGGACCTCGACAATGGCATTCTTAGCGTCAGCCTCGTCCTTGGGGAGTAACAGAACCTTGATTTCACTCTCTAGAGTGACCAATTGGGTTTCCAAAGACGTCAATTCTTCTTCGGCAAAGGCCTTCATTTCCTTATCTATGGCGGGATCTGCAACCAATACTTTCAATTCTTCCTTTTCCTTCAGAAGCTGATGGTATTGGGCTGCAACCTTGGCCAGAGGTGTTACCTCAGCATATTCCTTGGAAAGCTTGACGAATTCATCGGAGGGCAGCTCATGGGCGCGTTCCAGCTGTTTTCCCAGGTCTTCGTGTCGGATAATAATGCGTTCTAATTTGTGTTGTAAGCTCATGATTTCATTTCATACATTTTGGTAAAATAGGCCTGAATATGTTCGTCAAGATATCGATTCAACTCTAAATAAGATACCTTGTTTTGTTCTCCTGTTTCCAGGTCTTTAATAGTGACCTCTTGGTTTTTCATTTCATCTTCGCCAATAATCACAACCAGGTTGCCGTTCTCTTTGCTGGCTTGCTTTAAAGCAGCCTTTAACGTTGGCTTGGAAATGATTTCAATATGCCGAGAGAGTCGCCTTATGCTGTTTACGATCTTGAAGGACTCCAGCAGTTCTTTATCCCCCATGGGTAAAATAAAAACCTTATGATTCTTAAATAAAGGAGGCGCGCTATAGAGGAGGGCAAGACGCTCGAGACCTGCCGCCCACCCAACGCTGGGAAGGTGAGGTCCACCAAGCATCTCCGAAAGACCATCATACCGTCCCCCAGCAAGAATGGTATCCTGAGCCCCCAAATCCTTTGATTTAAATTCGAAGGTGGTGTGGGAATAATAATCCAACCCTCGCACCAGTCTAGGGTTTAAAGTGTATGGAATTTTGATGTTATCTAAACCCTGACATACGTTCTCAAAAAAAGCTTTTGATTCAGCACATAGAAAATCCTTCAGATTTGGAGCACCTTTCACAATTTCCTGATCCTTTGGATCTTTGGAATCCAGGATCCGTAAGGGATTTGTCAGCAGACGTCTTTGACTGTCTTCCGACAAATCATTCTGATATTTTTCTAGATACGCCTTTAATTTTTCCCGATACAATTGACGATCATTTAAATTCCCCAGCGTGTTTAATTCTAAAACCACATCCTTAATTTTTAAACGATCCGTTAAAAGTCGATGGGCCAAGGAGATACATTCTACGTCAGCCAAAAAAGAAGGTTCGCCAATATATTCAATCCCCACGTGGGTAAACTGACGCTGACGACCTTTCTGGGGGCGTTCATATCGAAACATGGGGCCGTGGTAAAAGTATTTAAGGGGAATATTTTGGGTTAAGTTATTGCTGAGTACTGCCCGCATTACCCCAGCTGTTCCCTCGGGTCTTAGGCAAATTTCCCGTTCATTGTTGCGATCCATAAAGGAAAACATTTCCTTGGAGACAATGTCTGACGATTCTCCAACAGCTCGCTTGAAAACAGCGCCATCCTCAATGATCGGTGTTTCAATTTTAGAAAATCCACATATCGTTGTTATCATCTCAAATTCCATAACAATATTGGCGTGCTTTTTCGCTTCTTCCCCAAACAAATCATGGGTTCCGCGAATGGGTTGAATCGGTTGCATTTTTAAAAGTTCTCCTTTTTTCTATTTCCTACTTTTTTTGTCATCCCGAGCAGCGAGCATAGCGAGCGTCGTCGAGGGACCCAGCATACATGAGAGGGCATAGCCCTCACTTTATTTCTTTCTTTATAATGTGAAGGCTACGCCTTCCCATTTGTGCTGGATCCCTCGATAACGCTCACTATGTTCGCTACTCGGGATGACAATAGAAAGGTATATTCTACCCCTTCTTGCTAACCCCAACCATGGAGGGCCTGAGGAGTCTGCCATTAATGGTGTATCCGGCCTCCATCACGCTGGTTACCGTACCGGCGGGTTTTTCTGCATCCTCTACTTCAAAAATAGCTTGGTGAAGATTGTGGTCAAACTTTTCCCCCAGGGCCTTGATTTCCTGGACGCCATGTTTCTCAAGGGATCCCGTTAATTGCTTTTCCGTCATCACAACGCCTTCAATCACTCCTTTGATCAAGGCATCTGCATCACTCATTTCCTTTGGAAGACTGCTAAGGGCACGCCGCAAGTTATCACTCACCCCCACCATATCCTTGGCAAAATTATTGTGGGCATATTTTGCCATATCTTCTAGTTCTTTTTGGGAACGCTTACGTGTATTTTCTACTTCGGCAAGGGTCCTCAGCAGCTGATCCTTCAGCTTAGAAACCTCTTCTTTTAGGGCAAGAATCTCCTGCTCCAGAGGATTACCTTCTTGAGCTTCCGTTTCAACATTTTCTTCCTGAATCTGATGTTCATTTTCTTGAATCATGATTATCTCCGTTTTATCTCATAAAGTTACTAATGATTTTGGCTGTATAATCCACCATGGGAATAATACGCCGATAGTTAATCCGACTGGGGCCAATCACCCCGAGGGATCCAATAATTTCCCCTGTGGCATTTTTGTAGGGGGCAATAACAAGAGAGCATCCCGCTAGCCTAAATAAATCATTTTCGGCCCCTATAAAAATCTGGACGCCATCTCCATCTATGGCAGCTTCCACAAGGTTCAGCAAGCTTTCTTTGGTTTCAAGAAGGGTAAAAATATCCTTTATTTTTTCCAGATCTCGCACATGATTAATATTTTTCAGGAGGTTACTTTGGCCATGAATAATCAGAGAACTGGCTTCCTCCAGCTTGACCCAATTGGCAAGCCCTTCCTCAACCAAATGTCTGGCTGCATGATCCAGATCTGTTTGATGATTCAGCAATTCCTTGTGGATCTGGCTTTTAACCTGATCCAGAGACCCCCCCTGCAACCTTGCATTTAAATAGTTAGCGGCCTCAATCAATACAGAGGGAGGCAGACCCAATGGCAAACTAATAATTCGATTTTCAACGGTATTATCATCAGCAATCATGATCACCAAGGCGCGACCAGGCTCTAGATATAAAAACTCGATATGCTTTAGGGTCGTTTCTATCTTTGGGGCAATTACAAGACCCGCACATTCTGATAGCCCGGACAGAGTCTTGCTGACTTTAGTCAGGGCTTGCTCGAGGCTGTAACCCTTTTTTGCGCAATCTTCCTCAATGGATAATCTTTCTTGGGTTGAAAGATCGCCGATTTCCAAAATACCATCTACGAAAAACCTGAGTCCTGCCTCGGTCGGCAATCGTCCCGCTGAGGTATGTGGGGAATACAACAGGCCCGCCTCCTCCAGCCGTGCCATTACATTCCGAATGGTGGCGGAGGATAAATTTAAGCCCAATTGCTCAACCAATCGATGCGAACTAACAGGTTCGCCTGTTGCCACATAGGCGTCCACAATGTGCTTGAAAATTTCGACCGAACGTTGGTTTAACATTTTACTATTATATTACTTTCATAGAATCGATTTACAAAAATATTAGTGTGTTCTATAACAAAGGTCAACGTATCATAAAGGAATAAAGCGATGAGGCCCTCCGGTCGTAAGAGAAACGAATTAAGAACCATTGTTCTAGAAGTAAATCCTGCCAAGCACGCTGAAGGATCTTGCTTAGTGAAATTTGGAGACACCCATGTTTTGTGTACAGCAACGGTGGAGGAAAAAGTTCCGCCATTCCTCCGAAACACCGGGACCGGGTGGATCACTGCTGAATATGGGATGCTTCCCCGTGCCACCCATTCTCGTGTGGATCGTGAGGCTGCTAAGGGCAAACAAAGCGGTCGAACCCAGGAAATTCAACGATTGATCGGACGGGCGCTGCGCGCCATCGTGGATATGAAGGCTTTAGGTGAACGGCAAATCAGAATTGATTGTGATGTGATCCAGGCCGATGGCGGTACCAGAACAGCTGCTATCACCGGCGCCTATGTGGCCCTGTATAAGGCTATGTCTAAGCTTGTAGAAAAGAAATCTTTGAATTCCATTCCTTTGACAGATTCTATTGCCGCTGTCTCCTGTGGTGTTTACCAAGGCGAAGTTGTTTTAGATTTGGATTATGACGAGGATAGCAATGCGGATGCAGATGCAAACTTTGTGATCACAGGACGTGGGCAGATTGTGGAAATTCAGGCTACGGCCGAAAAAAAATCCTTTGAACAAGAAACTTTTTTGGAACTGCTGAATCTTGCGCGCGAAGGCATTAAAGAGATTCACCAAAAACAATTAAAGGCCATCATGGGGCAAGCATGAATCTTCGGGGCAAAACGTTAGTGCTTGCAAGCCATAACGCAGGAAAATTAAAAGAACTGACTAATAAACTAGACCCCTTTGATGTGACCTTATTGCCCTTAACCTATTATGGAATTGAGGCCCCTGAAGAAACAGGAACAACCTTTGAGGCCAATGCAACTCTCAAAGCCAAAAATGCTGCCTTAAAAACAGGCGAGTGGGCTTTGGCAGATGATTCCGGTTTGAAGGTCAAGGCACTGGGTGGTAGACCCGGTGTTTATTCAGCTGATTGGGGCGGAGAAGAACAAGACTTTAAGAAGGCCGTTTCTCGAATACATGATGAGCTTCTTGAAATCTCTGATCCAGATTGGAGTGCTGCCTTCGAATGTTGTTTAGCCCTTTCAGATCCTCAAGGAAATGTTACTTTATTCAAAGGGGAAATTGAAGGAGCCATTGTGATGCCAGCGCGCGGGTCCCAGAACTTTGGGTATGACGCCGCTTTTCAACCCCTGGGATACACCAAAACATTTGGCGAAATGGCGTTTGAAGAGAAACAAAACACACGCCATCATCGTATGGTGGCAGTCGAACAATTTTTGAACACTTGCTTTAAATGAACCCTCTCTCCATCTACATCCATTGGCCCTTTTGCGTCTCCAAGTGTCCCTATTGTGATTTCAATAGTCATGTGCGGGAAAAAATTGACCATGCCAAATTCCAAGAGGCCTTCAGGCGAGAACTACAAAATGCTTCCCATGAAACAATTGGTCGATCTATCAAAAGTATTTTCTTTGGAGGGGGAACGCCTTCTTTGATGCCCCCCGCGCTGGTAAAATTTTTGATCGATGAGGTCAAGAATCTATGGCCTGTGAATGATGATCTGGAGATCACCCTGGAGGCCAATCCCAATTCCGTCGAGATGGACAAGTTTTATGATCTACGAGAAGCAGGGGTCAATCGTTTGTCCCTGGGGATACAATCCCTGAATGATCCAGATCTGGAGTTTCTTGGTCGTACCCATAAGGCGGACGAGGCCATTCGCGCCATTGAAATTGCCCGCACTGTTTTTGATCGATATTCCTTTGATCTGATTTATGCCCTTCCTAACCAAATCCTTGACAGCTGGCAAAAAGAATTACGAAGCGCGTTGAAACTGGCGGGGACTCATTTATCTCTGTACCAGCTAACTATCGAGGAAGGTACGCCGTTTTTCAATCGCCACAAGCGCGGGGAATTTGAAATGCCCACTGAGGACCTAAGTGCTCAGTTCTATGAAGAAACCGCCCGCATTATGGAAGAGCACGACCTGCCGGCGTATGAGATTTCCAACCATGCGGCCCCAGGATTTGAATGCCAGCATAACTTGGTCTATTGGCGATATCAGGATTATTTAGGCATTGGTCCTGGCGCCCATGGGAGGGTCAGTGAAGGCCCCAAAAAATACGCCACCTACAACCATCGTGCCCCAGAGCTATGGGCGGATCATGTGTTGGAAAAGGGGAATGGACTGAAAGAACGGGTAGAACTAAGTGCTGAAGAACAAGGAAACGAGGCGCTTCTGATGGGCCTTAGGTTGAAAGAAGGTATACCTTTCGAAAGACTAGAAATCTTTTATGGAACAGGGAAGTTACCCTTTGATGATACAAAATTACAAGCTCTACAGAATGAAGGATTATTAGAATCCTCTCTCACCCACTTACGCCTCACCCCCCAAGGCCGGCAGCGGCTGAATGGGGTGCTGCGGTATTTGGTGAGGTTTTAACCCAGTTGTGGATTTGTGGATCCACTACCACCACCAGGTACATTAGCAGCATTTTGAGATGGATTGTGTGAACCTGATAAGCGTTCTACCCCAGCCCTCATTTCATCTATCGAAAATACTGGAGATGAATAAACAGGGGCAGCTATCGAAAATACTGGAGATGAATAAACAGGGGCAGCAGAGGGACGAGAACGAGGCTCTTCTACCACCCTTGCAGGCACATGATGAGACCAATTTGAACCATGATAAGGCAAGCCTGAACGTCGTTCAGAGGCGGGCGGTATAGCGCTGGCACAACTTGATATACATGCATCGCAGTTTGTTATGGGTGAAGAATGAGTATTTTGAACACTAGGGGTTTGTCCAGATTGAGGTCTTCCGTCTTGGGATACGCTCGAGTCATTTACAGAAATACTGTGGTTAACTGGAGCACTGGAGCAACTCGCCTCACACTGATCAATGCATAATGACGATGAATCAGGATTTCTTGCAGGTGCTGGTCGAGGTGGGGTAGGCCCGGCTAGTGTACTGCTTTCAAAACATCCTACAGATAGTAAAACTGCTGGCAATAATTTGTAAATTTTTTTCATCTTTATTCCCCCTGTTATTTTATGATTACTATATTTATAGTATCTTAATTACTTAAGAGTGTCAATTTTTCTTACTTCTACCCCCGAGGCCGCTTCCACCATACATACCCCAACCACCCGAGTCCAATTACAACAATTAATCCGATGGTGAAATATTTTTGATAAAGGGCGCACTTGCAAGAAGCTTCTTCAATTATCAAAGCACAAGAATAACCAATATAGGCAACGGATGTGGCCCATAGGAACGCGGAAATAACGGTTAGAAGAGAATATTTTTTAAGGGTGATGGCTGTTGTGCCTAAGATCATTGGCGTGAGGGTTCTAATGCCATACACAAACCGAAAGCCGAAGATAAATAGGTTGTCATGTTTATGCAGCAGCTTTGATACCTTTTGATATTTTTCATTAACCTTGGGATATTTGACGAAGATTTTCCGGCCCATGTGTCGCCCTACAAAAAACAATACATGATCATGGATCACAGCCCCAATAAATGCGATGAGCATGACCATATAAATATTGATGTGTCCGTGATAGGCAGATGCTCCGGCCATTAGCAAAACTGCTTCCCCCTCCAGCAGAGCCCCGGCGATAACGATCCAATACTTGTAGGTGATGAGAAGATTAGAGGCGCATTCAAACATTAAGGGTTCCTTGGTTAAGTGGGATGAATGTAGTCTACAAGTTTAGTTTATAACGCAGTGTACAAGTTTTGAATAGCTACACGATTGTCATCCTGAGCAGCGCTCGCTAAAGCTCGCTGCTCAGGATGACGGCGTTATTAATCATAACCTAAACTTGTACACCGCGTCTTATACGTAGCAATGCCTTAAGAATGTCAGAAGTATTCTAAAAAAACAAGAGCATCTGAAGCGCCATTTGTCATTTGAAAAATAAAAATATTGAAATTATAATAAAAAAATGTTATATTAAATCTATATCATAATAAAATAATGGGGGATAAAATGAATAAAAAATCTATATTTAAATTTGCATTACTATCAATGGTAGGGTTATTCACATTGAATGGAAGCGTTTCCTGTATTGCTACAAGCACTGGAAATGCTGAAGTTTCAAGGCAGCAACTAGTTGAAATCAAGAAAGACGTGGATCGCAGGGTTAATCAATTATGGGACACTCTACTAACCATGAACAAAAATATGGAAGAAAGTGCTAAAAAGGATATTTTAGCTCAGTATGTAAGTGATTTGAGAACTATAGAATCTACTGCAGAGAGTGATAGGGATCTTCAAAGATCCATACGTAATGTCGTAGCAGGGGCATGGAATGACCATATATACAAAAATTTCCCTAAGGGAAACCCTGAAAGACTTGCAGCAATAGATACATTAATTTCTCTGGAGGCTGATCTATATCAATGCAGTCGCAATGCCAAAGACGAAAAAGAACAATCTAACTATATTAACTTTATAGCAAAAAGACTACCACAGATTATAAATATTTTAAGCAAAAGGACACAGAGTTAATGAATGCCGTGTTACAAGTTTTGGAAACAAAACGTAATGGCGGGGGAAAAAATATCATGAAAAGAAAAATATCAGTTTTTTTATCATTATTTTTACAGCCGTGGCTGATGGTGACCAAAGCACACCCTCATGACGATTCCCTGTCCAGGCAAAAACTCACCTATTAAAGCCATAAGGAAAAATTGGGGTCATGTCCAAGATAGTACGGGGGTTTCTACTTATAAAAACACGAAGTGGGACATGATCGCCCTTAAAGGCCCATCCTCGGCTGATGCCCTTATGTTAACAGCGACAGAAGATGGGAAATCTAAAATAATCGCCCTACCCTGGTGCATTGGGTGCGCTTTTAGAAACTGCTACTCTATTAGTGACAAAGATAATAAACCTATTACGATTAAGGGAAAGTCCCCTTAAATGCCGATCAGTTCCCTGCTACCCACGCACCAAAGAGTGCGGGTAATTACAGCCATGTTGAAGGCAACAACTGCTTTTATGACAACCTTATCTTAAAGGTGCACCTTGATAAGGGAGTCACGTTGGTTGCTCCGCAAGAGTAGTGGCGTTTTTACTTGGTTAATAACCAAAAGATCCCATACACGCGGCATCACATTTAGCATAGTTAAGAGTGCTGCCACAACAACTTCTGCAATAACTTATAGGATCACTAGCTTGATCTGTTGTTGCTGATTTGATATTGCAATCCCCTTTGGCATCAAGCATCACTACACTTAAAAGTACCGCAATTCCATAAAATATTTTTTTCATTATCTATTCTCCCTGTGTTATTAATTATCATAATAATACCAATCATATCATATTTTTTAATTAAAAAAACAAGGATTCTACTTTTTTCTTTGCGTGCTTCCGGGATCATCCCCGACAAAAGTCGGGGTGGTTTGGAAAGACACAAAAGTGATCCAAAAATTTTTCACGCTTAAGCTCTGATGTTTCTTCCCACCGCCCTTGCTATTTATGTAGAAATTCATTAAAACTAAGGTAAGTGCTGAATTTTTAATCAAAGGACCTGCAATGAATATCTCTGATATCATCCTAAAAAGACTGGCAAATTTCGAAGGTGATACCCCAGGCACCAAAGAAAACCTGGCCCGAATGTTGATGCATGGGGCCCTTGGGGGAACTGGGCGATTGTTGATTTTGCCCGTGGATCAGGGATTTGAACATGGTCCTTTACGGTCCTTTAGTCATAACCTACAAGCATTGGATCCCCACTATCTATTTGAATTGGCGATTGAGGGAGGGCTCTCAGCCTTTGCGGCACCCCTGGGATTGCTCGAGGCTGGGGCAGATACCTTTCGAAATCGCGTACCATTGATTTTAAAAATGAACAGCTCGAACGCCTTGATGGGTGACGCAGCCCCGGATCAAGCCGTAACTTCAAGCGTCAATGATGCCCTTCGTTTGGGATGCGCAGGCGTTGGCTTTACTATTTATCCAGGATCCCCCGCCTGCCTAAAAATGATGGAGGAAATCCGTGCTTTGGCAGGGGAAGCGAAAGCTAAGGGATTATTTGTGGTAATCTGGTCCTATCCTCGGGGCAACATGTCCAAGGCTGGAGAAACCTCCTTTGATATGGTCAGCTATGGTGCCCATATGGCAGCCCTACTGGGGGCCCATGTGATCAAAGTCAAACTCCCCACAGATTACTTGGAAACAGAAGGCGGCAAAGAAGGCGTAAAAATTGGTAAAATCCCCATTGCCACCTTGGCCGATCGGGTCCGATATATTAAACAGGCGTGCTTTAACAACAGGCGCCTGGTTGTTTTCTCCGGCGGAGAATCCAAGGATGACAATAGTGTTTTAGACGATGCTCGCGCTATTCACCAAGGCGGTGGAGACGGATCCATCATGGGCCGCAATCTTTTCCAACGCTCCAAACCCGAGGCATTAGAGTTGATTAAGAAACTAGTTGCTATTTATCGCAC
>CAYOCE010000037.1:11908-14340 GCA_964402405.1 uncultured Hyphomicrobiales bacterium
GAAAGGATTCACAGATGAAAATCAATGGAAACGCCATTAAAGTAGGCAATGTCATAGAACACAATGGGCGACTTTGGGTGGCTGTTAAAACCCAGCACACGCAACCCGGTAAGGGAGGGGCCTATTTGCAGGTGGAATTAAAAGATATTCGTACCGGCACGAAACTAAATGAACGTTTCCGCTCCAGTGAAACCGTTGAACGGGCCCGCCTGGATGAACGGGAGTATCAATTTTTGTTTGCAGAAGGGGATATCTATACGTTCATGGACCAGCAGACCTTTGATCAAATCACTCTTTCCAAGGAAATGATCGGCGAGCAAGCTGACTTTTTAAAAGATGGCATGGTCGTTTCTATTCTTAGCTATGAAGAAGATCCTATTACCGTCAAATTGCCTGACACCATTGTCATGAAGGTTGTTGAGGCAGATGCGGTTATCAAAGGTCAAACAGCTTCCTCCTCCTACAAGCCAGGTGTTTTGGAAAATGGACGTCGGGTGATGATCCCCCCTCATATTGAGGCAGGAACAGACATTGTTATTAATACCGAAGACGGCACTTATCTTGAGCGTGCAAAATAAATGAGCCGACAGTTTTTAACAAAATCCCCTATTATCAATGTGATGGCCCAAGCAGCTTTTAAGGCGGCACGGGGTCTTGTGAAGGATTTTGGCGAAATCGAAAAACTGCAAGTATCCAAAAAAGGTCCTGCCGACTTTGTGAGTCAAGCCGACAAAAAAGCCGAGTCTATTTTGCAAGAGGAACTGAGCAAAGCAAGGCCTACCGCAGGGTTCTTGTTGGAAGAAAGTGGAGAAGTTTTGGGGAGTGATTCAAACCATCGATTTATCGTGGATCCCTTGGATGGGACGACCAATTTCCTTCATGGTATTCCCCACTTTGCTATTTCCATTGGATATGAAAAGAATGGTCAGCTGACTGCCGGGGTTGTTTATGACCCTATTAAAGACGAGATGTTTTGGGCGGAAACGGGTGGTGGAGCCTTTATGAATGACCAACGCTTACGGGTTTCCAATAGAACAAATTTATCGGATGCTTTAATCTTGAGTGAACCTGGTCGACCCGGATTCCCCCAAGAGGAAGTCTTTTTCAAACAGTATATGAAAGCAACCCAACAAACAGCTGGCGTTAGGGGTTTTGGATCTGCTGCGCTGAATTTGGCCTATGTGGCAGCAGGGCGTGGGGATGCCTATTTTGAATACGCCCTACAGCCGTGGGATGTGGCAGCAGGAATTGTGATTGTCAAAGAAGCGGGCGGGTATGTAACCGGCATTAACCGCGAAGATGCTCCTGAAACAGGGGTCAGTATTTTAGCTACAAACCTGGATTTGTATGATTCCGTCAAGAAGATGCTGCGGGATTAGTTGCAATGGAACATTTTAACCGTAGACTAAATTTTTCTTAAAAAACACTTGCGCTGGGTCCTGAGGGGCACTATATTTCAAAGACTTATGTGGGGCCATAGCTCAGCTGGGAGAGCGCTACGATGGCATTGTAGAGGTCAGCGGTTCGATCCCGCTTGGCTCCACCATAATTCTGATATATACTAATCAATATGATGGAAAATAACACAGGACACAGCCTTTCGGGGCACATTTTACTCGCTACACCCAAAATGCAGGATGATGTTTTTGCAACCACGTGTATTTTTGTTTGTAATCATGATCATATGGGGGCTGCGGGTATCATTCTAAATAGACCCCTTGAATCCCTTACATTTTCCCAGCTGATGGATCAACTAGAGGTTGAAATTCCAGCAGATCTCAATCAAGATTGCCTTCATTTTGGGGGGCCCGTTGATATTAATCGAGGATTTGTTTTGCATTCTGAAGATTATAAAAATACGTCTACTATTCCCGTTGGGGGGGGATTATCGCTTTCTTCTAATATTGAATTTTTCAAAAACCTTTCCATCGGAAAAAGGCCTAAAAAGTTTCTTGTAGCCTTGGGATATTCTGGTTGGGGGCCCGGTCAGTTGGAAGAGGAAATTCGCGAGAATGGGTGGGTTCATGTACCCGCGACAGCGGAATTAATTTTTGAAAAAAACTCTTCTCTCAAATGGAAATTGGCTATTGATCAGCTGGGTTTTGATATCGATTTCTTAGATCAACGAACCGGTACTGCCTGATAGGTGATGCTCTAAGAAGTAAAGTTCCGTCATCCCGGGCAAGTGAGCGATAACACCTTTTCATCGTCCCAAACCGCGAGCTTTAGCCTCCTTATACCGTCATTCTGAGCAGCGAGCTTTCTTGTCCGCCGAAGCTTTAGCGAAGGAGGAAGCGAGCGTCGTCGAAGAACCCAGCACAAATGAGATAGCGCAGCTATCACTTTGCAAAAAAAGGAGTCAAAGTGAGGGCGTTGCCCTCCCCTATATGCTGGATCCCTCGACGACGCTCACTCCGTTCGCTGCTCGGGAT
>CAYOCE010000038.1:0-14150 GCA_964402405.1 uncultured Hyphomicrobiales bacterium
AGCGGGTCTTCCTCAACCCGCCTCCTTCTCTTCACTTCACTCTTTCAAATATCACGCATGCCTATGCAGACAATCTTTGTACATATAAGGACTATCCCTACCCCTGTCAAGGCAAAAATATAAAAAAAGCTCTCTAGCATTGTAAAACTTTCTATACCAGAGATGTGTATGATTATCGCAAAACCTTCACAAACGACATTCTAAGAAATTTCTGTTTTTCCTACAAAACATTAGTATTAAATTATGTATTGACATTGAATAAATTTAATGGTTTATACACAAAAAAATAAATACAATATCAACTGGAATATTAATTTTTAGAGGTTTACGAGCATGAATACACATACATATAAAACATAGTTTTCTATATTTATTTAAAAAATTTTCGTTGTTCTAATCTATCTTCCTAGGAAGTTATTTTATTACCAAAATTTAAAATATATAAAACGATGCACGTTAAAACTGATCGTGTTTTATATTTATTGATTTTTTAATTAATAAAGGAAATATACTATGAATATTATACACTATCCCTATCCTAGTCTTAAAATTGAATGGGCTGCAGATAAAAATAGTTTTAGATTAATGCTCCCCTGGATCCAATTAGATATTGATATAGATTCAGGCGAGAGAGATTGGATTAAACTTGCCACTCTTTACCTGCATCACTCTCCAAATCATCCTTTAGTGCAAAAATTTTTAGAAAATTTTTCCGCCCTTCCCATCGCCTTTCAAAAAAAAATAACATGGCCCTCTGATAATTTAATCCCCATGGATGCCCCGGCTTCATCCATAGAATTTTTATCACCCAAAGATTTTCTAAGTTTTGTAAACATTGATGCATCTCAAGATGCCTATCTTTTTGAAAATTGGAATTGGGATTTAAATTCCTTTTTAAATCACACATATCTCGCAGCGTTTAATGCTTACGATCCCATTTCTGCCCTTACTTTGGGGCTTTCCTTTTCTTGGAATCATGAAGCAAAAATGCATCACACAATTTGGGGATTACCTCAAGTCTTGGATCTGATGCGCATCCAGAATGAATCTCTCTTTTTTGATCATATGGCACAATTACTAGAGTCAACGCTTTTTGTCACCCATCAAGTGCCCCCGCTTTTGCTCAAGGCTAAAGAAACATTTCCTGAGGCCAAAGAAATACTTCAACATTTTTATATAGAAGAATTGGGACATGATCGCCTCATGGAAAAGGCCTTAAATGTTCTTGGGGAATCACGACCGAGATTTTTTAATCCATCTTCCCCGCTAATTTTATTAATGCAATTATTTGACTATGCGACATATCATTCCCCCATTGCCATTACAGCCTTTATTTCTCTATTCGAAGGACGCCTTTATCCTGAATTAGATCCCTTAGCTAGAATTCTTGAAAAATCCTCAAAACCCAAGGCAGCTAAAGGATATGCCCAACATTTTCACATCAACAAGTCCCACAATCACAATGATGAAGCATGGGAGCTTATGCAATCACTCCCCCTGCAACCCAAGGAAAATATTATTTTAATATTTCGTATTCTAGAATTAGCATCTCATTTAATTTCTGAGTTAGATGATCAGTTCTTTGAACAAGCATTAAATTCATTAGATCCTTTAGAGATTTTAGAGGTATCCTAATCCAAATTATTTTTGATAACAGTTGATCCTTTTTTTGTTTTCAGATATTCTCCAGGCCATAAAATCAAAGGATAGCCAAATGAATTATATTTTAACTGCTTTTTTAGAAGGGCTTGGAACAAGTGCAGGTCTAATTATTGCCATAGGGGCACAAAATGCCTTTGTTCTAAAACAAGGGATTTTAAAGAATCATGTTTTTGTAACAGTTCTGTCGTGTGCGGCCATTGATGCCTTACTAATTACGGCAGGCGTTGGGGGTTTTGGAACCGTCTTGGCATCAAACGCCATTCTTCTAATCATCGCCAAATGGGGAGGGGCTGCTTTTTTGTCTTATTATGGATTTAGAGCCTTCAAAGCTGCCTTCAAAAATCAATCTTTAGAGGTATCTCGGGAGCCTATAAAACCCAGTTTAAAAGAAACATTCCTAACGATTTTTGCTGTCAGTTTTTTAAATCCCCACTGTTATCTAGATACGGTTGTCTTATTGGGGAGTATTAGCTCTCAATTTCCTGAAGGAGCTCGGTTTTTCTTCGGTCTTGGGGCAGTTGCGGCCTCGTTCCTATGGTTCTTTGGCATGGGATATGGGGCACGTTATCTAGCCCCTCTCTTTCAAAAACCCATAGCCTGGAAGGTTCTAGATTTCTTAGTGGGCATCATCATGTGGGGAATTGCGATTTCGCTGATCGTAAGTTAAATAAGAAACACTCCCTCATTTTGAAAACAAGGGAGTGTTTGAGAAAAAATCTATTCTTATTTTTTCGATCTGATATTATTTTATCTATAATCGACAACCAAGAATGGTTTTGCTGCCTTCGTAATGTCGAAGCTATAGAATGCCAAATTTTTAGGCTGAGTAGGATCGATTTCTTTTTCTTCTACTACAAACCGACCCATCACGTTAGCTAAAACAGAGCTTACTCTCAGACCACTTGATAGCTGATCTGCACCTGTTAGATATACTTGATAAAGGTCTTTGCTTATCGCATCTGAGGCAGTAACTTCTGCAACTATTACAGGCGTATGGCTAACAACACTATACAAGTTAGTGATATTTCCAGGAAGCGCGAGTTCAATTTCCTCAGGATGAGCACTTGACGTAAGCTTAAGTATGGTTGATTGATCTTGAGAAACTGTTAACGTACGATCATTAAAAGTTCTGACCAAGGAGCCTTGAGGGCTGCTTACGCCGTTTTCCTGATTAAATTCAACAATTCCACCTCCAGCAAGCACTGCATTTTGTGCAACCACAGAAAGTAAGGCGGCAAATAATATCTTTTTCTTCATTTGTATTCTCCTTTAAATTTAAACAACTAAATTAAACTAACGTTTATATAATATGCCAATAATAAAATTTCAAGTGTTTTTATTTAAATGGTGTATAATTTCATTTCTTTTGAAAAAAGCTATCTTGGTGATTTGTTCTATAGCCTGAAGAAGGACAAGATGATTTCCCGTGGTGGCCTGCCTTGGGGCAAAAGGGAGAGCAGAGAATCAAATTAACATAACCTCTTGCATTTTTGATTCGCCTGCTGTATTAAACTCTAATAAATTGTTTTTAGTTTAAAGGTTTTTAATATGGCAGTTCCTAAGAGAAAGACATCAAAATCCAAGCGTAATATGCGCCGGTCTCACCATGCGTTGGTGCCTGCAAATTACAGCGAATGCTCCAATTGCGGAGACATCAAGTTATCCCACCATGTATGCAAAGGCTGTGGCCACTATAAAGGCCGGGTTGTGATCAGGGCAAATACGCCTATCGAAACAGAAGAATAATACACCTCTCATAGGTTTAGAGGGCGAGGAGTATAGATTTTTTGAACCAGAAGCGTACAGTATTAGCACTAGATGCCATGGGAGGGGACCATGCCCCGCAATCTGTTGTTGAAGGGGCCAGTCTGGCCCTCAAGCAATATCCGGGGATCCAATTTCAATTCTATGGCGACGAAGCTAAAATAAAGTCCTTGATTGCCAAAGATCCAGCATTGTTGGAATGCAGTGAAGTTTTTCATACAGATGTGGCAATTAAGTCAGAGGACAAGCCCTCTGTAGCCCTTCGACAAAGAAATTCTTCCATGCGCCTTGCCGTAGAGGCAGTCCAGGAGGGGCGCGCCCATGGTGTTGTATCGGCTGGTAATACAGGCGCCTACATGGCCATTTCCAAAATCCTTCTGAAGACTATTCCTGGTATTGAACGTCCTGCGATTGCAACCCTCATCCCCACAGAAAAATCAGCCTGTGTTATGTTAGATCTTGGGGCCAATATTCAATGTGACGTGGACCATTTGGTTCAGTTTGCTATTATGGGCAATGTGTATGCCAAAGAACGCTTGGGCTTGAAGTCCCCCAAAGTGGGGATTTTGAATGTGGGGTCCGAGGAACTAAAGGGGAATGTCACTGTTCAGCAAGCAGCCCAGGTACTCAAGAAAATCCCTAGTATTGTAAACTTTTATGGGTTTATCGAAGGGGATCACATTATGGAGGGTACGGTAGATGTGGTGGTAACTGATGGATTTACGGGAAATGTGGCCCTTAAAACCATGGAGGGGGTCGCCAAAGTCATTTCCAATTTTCTAAAAAAATCTTACCGACGGGGCGTTATTTCTAGGCTTGGGGCGATCTTATCTTTGGGGGCCTTGAGACGTTTAAGACAGCGGTTTGACCCTCGCGTCCATAACGGCGCAATCTTCATTGGCCTCGGAGGCATTGCTATCAAAAGCCATGGAGGTGCAGATCCAATTGCTTTTTCCAATGCCATTGGCGTGGCAGCCCAAATGATTTCCCATGACTTTAATCAGCAGATTGAGCGTGACTTGCGACAAGTGGAAAACCTGTTAGCAGGCGAAACATCAGCGTCTTAGAATTCATGCAATCTCCCAAATCAAAAATAATCTCCGTAGGCGGCTATCTCCCCCAGCGTATTATAACCAATCACGACCTTTCTAGCACTCTTGATACGACAGATGAATGGATTCAAAGTCGTGTGGGAATTGCCGAGCGTCACATAGCAGCCCCAGATGAGCTAACATCTGATTTGGCGGTAGCTGCCATAACCCAGGCCCTTAAAAGCGCTCATCTTACAATTCAAGATCTTGATGCCCTTATTGTGGCGACCACAACACCTGACAGAACCTTTCCCTCTACAGCCACTATTGTTCAACACAAGTTGGAAATGTCCCATGGCTTTGCCTTTGATGTGCAGGCGGTTTGTGCTGGGTTTATTTATGCCCTATCAATTGCCGATCAATTCATTAAATCGGGGCAGGCCAAGCGTATCGCTGTTGTAGGGGCAGAAACCATGTCAAGAGTTTTGAATTGGGAAGATCGCAATACGGCTGTTTTATTTGGAGATGGATCTGGGGCTGTTATTCTAGAAGCAACGCAAGAAGATACAGGTATATTAGGCACGATTCTTCACAGTGATGGTCAGTATGGAGATCTTCTTTACGTGAATGGAGGGGTGTCATTGACCCAAACAACAGGGCATATGGTGATGGAGGGTCGCGAGGTTTATCGTCATGCCATTCAAAAACTGGCCCAGGTCGCGACTGAAGCCCTTGAAAAAACAGGATATACCAAGGATGACATTGACTGGTTCATTCCCCACCAGGCCAATCAACGCATTATTCTCGCGACGGCAGATCATTTGGGTGTTCCCCACGATAAAATCATTTCTACTGTAGCTAAGCATGCCAATACTTCTGCGGCTTCCATCCCCCTCGCATTAAACCAAGCCTATCAAGAAGGTAAAATCAAACGAGGGGACCTAATCCTCATGGATGCCATGGGGGGTGGATTTACCTGGGGTGCTGCCGTGGTGCGGTGGTAACACTACATGGACATAGCTAGCTAAATTGTAACAATCGTCACCACTGGGCATCACTTTCCCTTTCTGCTGCCATCCCAGTCAAAATCAATTCTGCATTTCATGCAAAATTGATTGTAGAGATAGAATCCAGGAAACGTTTACATTTGCATTTTCAGAAACAGGTCTCTAATGGCCAAAAGAGCTTATCTCTCTATTGCAATTTTCCCCAAAACAGCCTGAATCGGCTTATAAGACAGGCGATGATGAGGGCTGACGCCTACTGCTGCAAGGCCACGCTGATGATCCGCTGTTCCATAGGCTGCATTTTTCTCCCACCCATAGGCGGGATATTCTAATGCCAACTGCTCCATGATTTTATCGCGGGTCACTTTGGCAATAATGGACGCGGCGGCGATTGAATAACTCTGCTGATCCCCTTTAATAATAGTTTGAACAACACATGGCAATGGGGGTTTTCCGGTGCCATCCACCAAGGCTGCAGCAGCCTCTATGGATAGATGTTCATAGGCCCGTTTCATGGCGAGCATAGCCGCCTGCCTGATATTGATTTGATCAATTTCCTGGGGAGAAGATTGTCCCACGCCGTAAAATACTTGGGAATGATGGGTTAAAATATCAAAGATTTTCTCACGTTTAGGGCGGGACAAGGTTTTAGAATCATAAATCTGAGAAAGAAGAAAGTCCTCAAGGGGCTGTTTTAAAAAAACACAAGCCGCCACAACCGGTCCCGCCCAACAACCACATCCAGCCTCATCCAGGCCAACAACAATGCCTAGGTGCGTGTTTTCGTAATCGAAAGTGGGATGGTATAGTTTCATGAGACATCTCTAATAAATGACCACCCCGGCGAAAGTGGCCATTAGGCCACCCCGTTGAAAAACGGGGCCCATGGATCCCGGCCTGCGCCGGGATGGTCTAGCGACCACCTTCGTCGGGATGGCCGTGAAAGTGAGACTATCCCTACCCCTATGCCGCTACGGGCTGTGCTTTATTCTCTTCCCCTGGCCAAGGCTGCTGAACTTCTTGCTGAGGGACACTATGGGGTTGCTCTTGGGGGACCGCTTTAGGTTGTTCTGGTTGCATCCCCGTCTGAAGATTAATATAGGCAACAACCTTCTTAACCCCTGAAATACCGCGAGCCACATCAATAACCTTCTGGCGCTCGACCTCATTAATAGCTGTCCCTAGAATGTAAACCGTATCTTCCATAACTTCGACTTCATATTTACCGGATTCAAGTTGATCGGTGAATACAAGCTTGGTTCCCACCTCGGTTTTTAGCCATTTATCATAGAGGTATTGGCTGAGAGTTCTGGGGTGATCAATCCGCAAGCGGTCAATGACCTCCTTAACCCCATACGTACCCTTGGCAATACGAATGGCATCTGCCTTCATTTTGTCATCCTTCATATTACCTGTTAACAGCACACGGCCGCTTTCAATGGTAATATTCAAGCGGTGATACAAATCCACATCATATTCAAAGTAATCAACATTCAAGCTGCCCCTAATGGCAACATCCATGCGGGATTCTTTTGAAGGATCGCGTTCTTCCTTTGTATTTGAGGAACTAGAACATCCCACCAAAAAGGCGAACATTAAAAACAAAACATTTAATTTTTTCATGATGGCTCTCTTAAGCTAAATTAACCTACTTTAATACCTGTAGCATAACATTTTTTAAATGACATGGCCAAGTCTTTGGTGCAAGTAATATAACATCAAATCGCACCAGTTCAAATTTAAAATGCTTAGCACACAAAAATTCTGCTGCCTTCATGATTCGTTTTTTTTGCACATCTTGTAGAGAATAGGCTGCATCCCTAAGGGTAGAACGAAATTTTACCTCAACAAATACCAGCGTTTTGGAACGTTTTGCAACTAAATCAATTTCCCCATAAGGGGTTTCCACGCGCCTTGCTAAAATACGATATCCTTTAGCCATCAGGTACGCCGCTGCCAGCCATTCAGCCCAATGCCCTGAACGCCAGGCCTGATATCCTTTTTTCTTGCGATCCATTAATGCTCCCTCAAAATAATTTGAAACAGTATAAAATAATTGATATAATAAAAATATATAAAAAAACTTAGGGGGACCTCATGAAAAAACAAACTAGTATTTTCCTATTAATAGCAGCCAGCTTTTTTTCACAGAACAGCGAAAGCATGTGTCGATTTAAGTGCACCGCTAAGCTAGGAGCCATGGTTGGGGGATTAACAGAAGCCAAGTACAATCAAAACTCAGTAATGTACAAAAAATCTCTGGACCTTTTTAAACAATGCTGGAGCCAATGCACTCCCAATAGCGTTAAAAATTTTAAAGGCGCTTTTGTGCAAAATGCAACCGACTATTCTGTTTGTCACGTTTTAAGATGGAGAGAGTATTGTGAAATAAAGTCTCTCCTAATGATGGGAGAGAGGTGTATTGGAGAGAGTTCTCTAGATTGTGCTCTGGCGACAAAACAGTTGATTCATAAGTTAGAAGAAATTGCTCGATCAGAAAAAACGGAACCTGAATCCTTGGTGAGAATATCAGGTGTGCGAGATTTCATTAATCGAAAATTTGATGTTATAGAAGAAAAGCTAGCAGAAGAAAGCGCACGTCATGTTGTAACTGATCAAAATGATCCTCAGCATAGATATGCACATGCCATTGGAGGGATTAAAAATACGCTTCAGATTATAACACTTCCAAGCTTCATAAGCGCGGCGATCCAGGCTATCAATCCAAAAGGAACCGCTACCTTAAAAAATGATCCAAAAGCCCTTGAAATAAGAAATCTGCGCCTTGAATTATATTACGGCATTCTTAAGATTCTAATCCAGCAAGGAAAAATACCCCATGCTTAAGAAGCTTTAAACAGCTTTAATTTGCTATTAATCCTATCAACGGCTTTGGCAAAGGCCCCGTTGCCTAAAATATTAGCCCCTGTCGTAATGGGATCAAAGAGGATATAGAGGGCCGTAATCAAGGAAAGCATGTCCCCCGTAAAGCCCAAATATTTTTCAAGGATCGGGAGCATAACAATAATCGTTCCTGCCGGAACAGCGGCTACAGAAAACATGCTCATCACAAAATATCCTGCAAAAATCATATACGCCACCAAAGAAGGTTCCTGAACCCCATAATTTTTCATCACCGCATAGGCAAAGATGGGGATGGCAAAGCATCCCCCCACTAAATGAATACTAGCGGTGGCAGGAACAACGGACGCCGCCAAATCCTTATTTTTTGAATTCTTTTCAACCCCTATAAGAGTAAAAGGCATGGCAACAGCACTGGACATGGCGCTACATCCTGCAATTAAAGCAGGGGCCATGTTTCGAATTGTGCTTAAAAATTCTTGTACCTTTCCCCGACTGAGTAAAAAATAAACGATGGCCACGTATCCATATTCGGCACAGGCAACGATTAGGAAAATGACGGTGTAATCTTTGAAAATCTGAACAACAGCCCCTTCGTACTGCAGTTTAACAATAAACCCTGTGACGAAAAGGGGAATCAGGTAAGAAAACAACTTAAGAATTTTCTTTAGAGCCACTTCTAATTTTGGAACGATTTGATGGGATAAACTAGGTTTCATCAAGGAAATTACAAGACCTAAGGCAATACCCGCCAGCATGGCCTTGTCATTGGCAATCAGTTTTGGAAACACAAAGGACCACAAAGGTTCTAATTTCAAGGTTTCTTGGGGTAGATTTAGAGATAAATCAAAATTGTAAATCCAGCTTCCGACACAATGACTTAGAAAGAGGGAGAAAAAATTTGAACAGCAAACCATGATAAAAATCAGCAAAATAACCTTGGTTGCTCGGCTGGCCAGGTTAGCCACAGCCTTAAAAAGCAGACTGAAAATAACAGCCGGCAGCAACAGAATAATTAGAGATTTAATGGTTAAACTAAGGGCATAGAGGCCCCTTTTTAGATCCAATGGCAGAAATGGATCTAACATGATAACCGATAAAATAATCCCAATCAAAATAAAGGGCATCTTTTTGAGCATTCTTTTCTCCTAAGCCTAATTTAATATCAAAATGCTGGAAAGAGCCTAATAGATCCATTGCCAAATGGCAAGAATGTTTGAGAAATCATTTGTTAAGCTTGTTCATCTGAAATTGTTAAACAATGTTATTAGAGGGCTTGTTCTCAAAAAGTTTAAAGAATAATAGTTGAAAAAATAAAAAAGAGAACCCATATATAGTATGTGTTGATGAATCTAAAATAGAAGTAGTACATGTTTTTCAAATAGTTAAAAACTTTTTATCTTTTTAACTTATTATTCAACCTATGAAGGTATAAAAAATGAATATCAATTTGACTCAAAAAAAGATTGTGTTATCCGTTATTGCAACACTTCTTCTTTCCACCTCCAGCTTTGCCTCTAGCTCAGAGGGGCCTTCCCATGAAGAATTCGTAGGACGTTTAAAAATTTTAACTGAACGTCACCCCATTACAGAGCCTACTGAGATGTATAGCGGCACAACACCCATGAGATTAATTCAGGATGAGAATGGGGACACCTTCGCTGTTTTGAAGCAACAGTACACTTTAGAAGTGCCAAAGGCGTGGCGTGGTGATCAATATAAAGATATGGTCAAAGAATCTCAGCGAAGAGATCGTGAAAAACTAGAAAAGATTAAGAGAGCTTTTGTTCTTACAAAACGAGCCGATGTTGGATTAACTTTTGCTACAGGTTATTTTTTGAGCAATGAGCCTCTTACATTCCAAAAAGGATCTGAACCCATAGTTATTTCTGGTCTTGTTCAGCCTGTTGTAACACTTTATTCAAATAACAATTTAGGTATAGAAACTCCCTTAACCTCCATTTTAAATAAGATTGACCATCCCCATGGGGCCTTGTCCCTTTTAGCATTATGTGATGCACACGAAACTGAGAAATGGGTGCCCATGGAGGATGGAGAAGAAGTAGATAAATCTCGTCTGCAGGATTACGACATGCAATGGAATAAGCGCGTCTCAGTAGCTCCAAAAATCACCCCAGAGGAATATGGTTTTTGCATGGCTTCTCTTTCTCGAAAAACGATAGAGGATGATTTTCTAACTTTTATGCTAACCCAATCAGGGGATAGTGCTTTCCGCAACTGGATGCTTGAGCTCAATGGAGAGGCAACCTTAGTAAGAGTAAAATTGATCGATTTTGAAAACATTTTAGACAGTTCATTAATGGGCACTAGTCCTTTAGCTTTACATACCTTGCAGGGGTTTTATCCCCTCTCTGAGGCAAATCGTGAAAAAGTAATGTCTTGGGATGCGCTTCAGCTTACAAGCGATTTCCCTGGAGAAACGGCTAAAACAGTTCAAGAGATTATCCAATCACTGAAGACGCACCTTCAAGCAGATCCAACCTTGAGTCTTCAAAACCTCTATTTTAAGGTTTTTGCAGACCATATTGGGGGAATTGGTAAGTGGGCTCACCGTGGGTGGTCAGAGAGTCAGGGTGTAATGAATTTACTAACTCTTTCTAAGATTAATGTAACTCCTCAAGACCCTTCTTATAATGGGATAGAACACCAACTCCCAGATTTTGAATGGCTTTCTAGGGCTTTTGAGCAAACCTCCAATCAAAAGGGGTTGATTGATGTATTAGAGGAGCAATTAACGGGAGAAAATCAGAATAGGTACCGAACCGGCATGACCTTGACAAACTATCATTAAAAAATAACCCCTTTTTCCCATGGATTAAGGGGTATTTTCTACATAAAGCACCTGGTGTTTTTCTAGGGAGTGCGATATGGTTAAAGTATCAAATATAGATATATGAATCCTATTGGAGAGGCAGAAGTGCTTTCGCATTTTATTAAATATTTCAAAATCCGAGGAATATATATAGGGTATGTGTTTCTTATAAGCTGTCCTATTCTGTCAATACATTCCAACCATAGCGTACCTGTAGAATACGGGCCTGGTATTTATCAAAAAACCCCTCCTGTCATCAATTCACAAAAGATAACCCCTTCTGCTTCTTTGCCGTTGCCCTCATCGACAGCCATCCCTGTTTTGCCGGCACAAAACTCAAAGGCTGTCATTGCAACAACGGTTGTAGCAGAACCTCTTCCAGAACCTCAAGATAATGGGTTCGAAGAGGTTTTAGACATCTACACACAGGTGGAGGAAGAGCCTGTTAACGCCGCTCCTAAACCCATAGACATTACCAAAACTGTTGAGCCTGTTGCTAAAGAAGAAGGAGAAAAAAAACAACCCCCTTTGATAAACAAAAAAGGACAACGAGTGGGTTTGTTATTACCCTTATCCGAACGCCATGCTTCTTTGGGACAGGCCTTTCTAGGGGCTGCTGAAATTGCCCTGTTTGATGCGAAAAATCCCCATTTACAAATTATCCCTCTGGATACCCATGGGACACCTGAGGGGGCAAAAGCCGCCTTCGAAAAAGGGATCAACCAAGGAGTTTCATTATTTTTAGGCCCTATCTTTGCCCCCGAACTAGAGGTGATTCAAGATAGGGCGCGTGCACGGCATGTCAATGTGATTGGGTTTTCCAATGATCAGCGATTGGCAAAAAGTGGCACGTATGTTTTGGCCTTTTTCCCCAAGGCCCATATTGTTAGGATTATAGATTTTGCCCTTGAGAAAGAAGATCATACTATTGTGCTGTTAGCTCCTAGTAATAAATATGGGGAAATTGTGGAGGGGGCCTTTAAAGAGCATATGCAAGAGCTTGGGGAAAAGGTGCATGTCTTGACATATAACCCAGATCAATTAGGAAAATTAGCCCCTATCATCAGAAAAATTAAAAAGATAAAGCCCCATTTTCTGTTGATACCTCAAGGAAACCCAACGTTGGATCGATTACTTGATCAGCTAAGCGAACAAGGATTGGATTTGGCTAACTATACAATTCTGGGGGGGGATCAATGGTGTACTTCTAATGCCCCCAAGAATCCCCATGTCAAACAAGCATTTTTTGCAGGACCTAACGCTGCGTTGCAGCAAGAATTTAACAAAAAATATGAATCGATTTATGGGAAAAAACCCCCTCTGCTGGCGTCCCTTATCTATGACGCAGTTTTGCTGTCAGCAACCCTGGGAATGATGTATCCCGAAAAACCTTTTTCCCATGAACACCTTACAACATCCGATGGATTTGTGGGACTGACAGGAGCCTTTCGATTTTCTCCAGAGGGCAAGGCAGAGCGGCAGTTAGAGGTGATTGAGATAGGGGCTCCTAACTAGTCTACAATATCGCCCGTGCCAACACCAAGGCCGTCACTTCTGTTGCTCCCCCCTTCTTTAAGGCCTTAGCGCACTCATTTAGGGTTGTGCCGGTTGTCATCACATCATCAACTAACAGAATGCGCTGACCTTTAATGGACGCTGTATATTTTTTAGATACGGCAAAAGCGCCTTTCAAATTCTCCTGCCGCGCCTTAGGGGTTAGATGGCCTTGGGAAGGGGTATGATGAGTACGTTCCAGTAGGCAAGGGTTGGTTGGGATACCTGTTAGGTGGGATAGCCTATTGGATAGAATCGCTGCCTGATTATACCCCCTTTTAAACAGGCGTCTGGGATGAAGGGGAACGGGGACGATTAAATCTGCATTTTGAATGAGATCCTCCCCAAATTGTTGTAACCATTTCGTAAAAATAGAGGCCAAATAAAGATCATTCCCATGTTTATATCGCATTATTAGAAACTTAGAATAATGATCATAGACCAGGGCTGTCCGTGTGGCATCCAAGTCCAAAGGATTCATAGCGCATTTACCGCATAGGGGCATTGGAACATCACTGATTTCTAAAGGATAGGCACATGACCTACAAAAGGGAGGACTCACGAAGTGGAGGGTTTTCCAACATGCAGCACAGAGAGCTGGAGATTCATCTGTTAGAGTTTTACAAATGGGACACGTGGAAGGAATCACGACATTAAGGAAGGCCGCCGCATTCTGGGTAAGGGTTTCAAAAAAACGGGAAACAAAAATCATTTTATAATCCTATATTACCTATGCGTTTATAGATTATTTTTATTTGGATATAAAGATTTTTTTTACCTTTTAACAGGGGATTTTTTAACAATGGTTTTTTTACTATGCGGTTTTAGATTGACAAATAAGCCACGATCTCCTATTTCCTTAATATGTCTTTGAATGGAGGGGTGGCCGAGTGGCTGAAGGCGCACGCCTGGAAAGTGTGTATACGTTAATCACGTATCGAGGGTTCGAATCCCTCTCCCTCCGCCATCCGCCGTCGCGCGGAACGCGCTATGGCGTGATGCCACGACGAAGCCCATAGGGCGAAGTCGGGCTTATTACACTTATAACGAAGATAGAATTTGAACCCTCGATAAAATAATGGGGGTTCGAGCCGAAGATTTAGCTGAGGCAACACCATCTAGAAATCCCACAGTTTTTACTACTAACACAATGTACAAGTTTAACTTGCAATCAATAATGTCGTCATTCTTGTAAAAGTTCAAAAAGTCGACTCCAAAAATAAGGGCAAATGCATCTGGTCAAAATGACCGCATGGATCTGGTCAAAATGACGCTATAGATTTGGTCAAATTGGCATCAACATATAAAGAACAGAGACTACTACAGAGACTACCATAGACTATCTCTCATAAACGCGCGCGCGAGAAAGTGCCATTTTGGCTGCTCCGGCAAAGTAGTCTAGCGACGAGAATGAAACACCCTCCCTTGAGAGAGAGA
>CAYOCE010000039.1:0-6499 GCA_964402405.1 uncultured Hyphomicrobiales bacterium
TCTTTCTTTCTCTCTCTCAAGGGAAAGAGATTCATTTACGCTGATAGACCACTTTTGCCGGAGCGGCCAAAAGGGCACTTTCTCGCGCGCGCGTCTATGAGAGAGAATCTATGGTAATCTCTGTAGTAGTCTCTGTTCTTTATATGTTGATGCCATTCTGACCAGGTTATGTGGTCATGTTTACCACATCATCATATGGTCGATTTGACCAGGTTATGTGGTTATGCTGACCAGGGGGATCATTCATGTGGTCATTTTGAGCAGATGCATTTGCCCAAACAAGCTTTGTGTCCATGTGGCGCTACGCGCCTCACCCTGGGAAGTATTGTAAATACAAGGGTTGTGTAAAAGTGATGCCGTGTGGCGCTACGCGCTACACCGCGGAAAGTATTGTAAATACAAGGATTATAGAAAAGTGATGCCATGTGGCGCTACGCGCTACGCCCCGGAAAGCATTGTAAATACTCGGATTATGAAAAAGTGTTGCCGTGTAGCGCTACGCGCTACAGTATATTTTTTCTTACTCTTCATTAATACACTTGTCTAATTTGTATATTTATGATTTAAGTGGTTGAAATATATTATTTATTTAGATAAATATCAATCAAGAGAGTTTACAGAAATGGATAAATTACACACTTTGCATCCAGGAAAAATTTTACTTAAAAATTTTTTAGAACTAAAAGGCATTTCTCAAAGACAGGCTGCTAGAGACATGCAGGTAGACCCTAGGCGCATCAATGAAATTATTGCAGGTCAAAGATCTATTACCGCTGATACCGCTTTAAGATTATCCAAATATTTTAAAAATCCTGAACAATTTTGGATGGAGTTGCAAGATACTTATGATCTAGAAAAAGCTAAGCAAAATCAAAAAAAAGCTGAACTTTAAAAAACTAAATAAGCCTGGAGGCAAAACATAATTTAACATCAAAGGGATACACACCATGGTTAAACGCCACATGATGTTACACGCTATTATTTCTTACTTTCACTTACCTGAATAGGCTTAGGGGTTACCTTAGGCAGACGGCCTTTTAAAACCCCTGCATTATGGGACACCTGCACCTCCACATCCCTGAGTTCATGTTCCAAATGGGGAATTTTGGCCTCTAGATTAGCATTAAGATGATTCAAGGCTTCCTCTATTTTTTCTATTCTTTGCTCCATCAGAAGGAGTTTTTTGGAATCCTCTGTCGATTCTTTCCATTTTTCCACAAGCATAGGACCAAAGGTTCCACTCAATACAGCTGCAATAATAGGAAGGACAACAAACTTAATTTTTTCCGAAGCACCCATCATTTTATTTCTCCCTTTACCTATTTAAATTAACGGTACGTCTTGAATCATAGATAGAAAACTTAGGTATGTCCAGCAGGTTAATAATCTGCTGCTGCATCTTCACGGTTTTTAAGATGTTTATTGATTTTATTAAAATAGGTCCTTGATTTTTTATTTTTTGATATTATTTATTGATGTGTAAAGTAATATATGTTCTTAGATTTTTTTTGGCTTTAATTAGAGTAATGGTAAAATGAACAAGTTTTCTATCTTTTTTAGTTTTTTAGTTGTTAATACTATCTTGAGTCAAATGGTGGCAGGTTCGGATCCAACACATTTTAAATTGAGTTTAGATGCCGAAGAGTTTCGTCCGTCTACAGAACAACCAACAGCTGCGCCCGTCTCTCAAAGCAGGCCTTGGTTTCCTTCTCTTGAGGCTTGGCTATCACCGCCCAATGTTGAGTCTTCTAACCCTCAACCCATTAAAATAGATCAAAGAATTCTAACAGAAATAAGTCGCAATCTGAGGAAACAACAAATCATCAACTCTCTTCTCCCAAAAAAACCTCGTGACCGTAGAAAAAAGTAGCCGCTCCTATGTTGAAACAGTGTTTGGCTATTTGCAACTGGGGTTGATAGCTGACTCTAGGCGGTATTTCACCTTCTCATACCCCAAAAACCGCACAATGGTGGCGAGTTCTGGACCATGGGCCTCACCGGTTAAGACTTGACGTAGAGGCATGAATAAATCTCGCCCTTTGCGATCGCTATTGGATTTGATAGCATTAATCCACGCGGTCCAAGGATCCTGATCCCATCCATCCTTAGGGAGACATTCCAGAGCAATTGCGAAAAAAGGTACATCATCCACACTATGCACTTCCTTAAAATCCCCTTTCAAAATCCCATGCCATATTTTTACATCATTCAAGTTTTTTAAATTGGGACGGACAAATTCCCAGAATTTTTCATCGATACCATCTGTTATTTCTAAGTATGGTTTTACTTCTTCGAAAGATAACTGATGGAGGAGTTTTTCATTTATGTGCTCCAAAGCTGTCAAAGAAAATTTTGGGGTGCCTCTAGAATATTTTTTCATATCAAAGGATTTAATCAAGGCCGCCATGTTTGGATAGGGATGAATGTCATCGGATGTCCCTAATTTGGATAGGTAGCTACACAGCGCCATGGGGTGGAGTCCCTCCTCCCGCAATTCGCGAATCCCTAAACTACCAATACGCTTCGAGAGCCCCTCCCCTCCCTCATCCGCCACCAGAGGCAAATGGGCAAACACAAACTGGCTTTTTGTTCCGCTAATAGCCTCCGCCAACTGAATCTGGATGGCGGTATTGGCCACATGGTCTTCTCCGCGAATAATATGGGTGACATCCAAATCCAAGTCATCCACAACGGACGCGAGAGTATAAACAGGCGTTCCATTTTCCCGAACGAGAACAGGGTCACTGAGTTTGTCCCCCTCAAAGGCCACATGCCCCCGCACCAAATCGTCCCACGCTGTCACGCCGCTTTCCAGTTTAAATCGCCAATGGGGCTTGCGACCTTCAGCTTCGAATGCTTGTTTTTGTATATCTGTCAAAGACAAGGCCTCGCGGTCATAAATAGGAGGCAACCCTCTGGCCAGGCGACTTTTGCGCTTGAAATCCAGTTCCTCTGGGGTCTCATAGCACGGATACAAACGCCCACTAGCCTTGAGTTTTTCAGCCGCTAGATCATAGAGATCAAATCGATCAGATTGTTTTTGAAACTCATCATAAGTGAGCCCTAACCACGCCATATCCTCTAAAATTCCCTTAGCATATCGTTCTTCGGATCGATCAATATCTGTATCATCCATGCGCAAAAGGAAAGTCCCGTTATGCGCCCGCAAAAACAACCAATTGATAATGGCCGTCCTACAATTTCCAACATGTAAATAGCCTGTGGGGCTAGGGGCAAAGCGTGCTTTCATACTACAATTCCAAATCTGATAATGGGTAAAATCCTAAGGCGTATAATACGTTTAAGTCGAGAAAAGTCAAAGCGTTTTAAATTAGCATTAATATAAATAATACAGTGAGAGAATGTACACGCGTAACGTTACAGGGGGGCATTATGCAAAAGAGGCGCCATACGCGACACTAGCACTAAACTTCTTGCATAATGTATCCGCGTAACATTACAGGGGAGCATTTCAGACCTTATGAATAAAAGAGTTTACAGGTTTTGATGCTGTGTAGCGCTACGCGCTACACCATCGAAAGCATTGTAAATACAGGGATTATAGAAAAGTGATACCATGTGGCGCTACGCGCTACACCCCTGAAAGTATTGTAAATACGAGAATTTTGAAAAAATGATACCGTGTGGCGCTACGCGCTACACCCCTGAAAGTATTGTAAATACGAGAATTTTGAAAAAATGATACCGTGTGGCGCTACGCGCTACACCCCATACCTCACACCTCACACTTTTGCATAATGTATCCGCGTGTCGTTACAGGGGTGCAGCTTAGGTCTTATGGATAAAGGAATTATGGGCTTTAAGATTAAAATTGGATACTTTCCATGCGTAGGTGCCCAACTTTCCCCCTTGCGATATCCTCCAAAATACCGTTATGTAAAGTCATTGAATTTTAACCCTATAAGGTAATGAAATGACTTTCTTAGCGAATCGAATTATTAACATCAAGCCCTCCCCTACCCTATCCATTACAGCCAAGGCCGCAGCCCTTAAAAAACAAGGGATGGACGTGATTAGCCTTAGCGCGGGGGAACCTGATTTTGACACGCCTGATCATATAAAGGAAAAGGCCATTCAGATGATCCGAGAGGGCTTTACAAAATATACAGCCGTTGATGGTATCCCCGAGCTCAAAAAGGCCATTCAGCAAAAATTCCTACGGGATAATCAAGTATCCTATGACCTAGATGAAATTATGGTGGGGGTTGGGGCAAAGCATGTGATTTATAATGCCTTTCAAGCGACGCTGAATCCTGGGGATGAGGTCATTATCCCTGCTCCCTATTGGGTCTCGTACCCTGATATGGTAGAGCTCGCTGAGGGAAAGCCCATTATCGTCCCCTGTCCAGAATCTCATAATTTTTGTATAACAGCAGAACAACTTGAAAAGGCAATTACCCCTAAAACAAAGTGGTTGATTCTGAATTCTCCGTCCAATCCCACAGGGTCTTTGTATACAAAAGAAAATCTATTGGAAATTGCAGATGTCCTAAGGCAACATCCCCACGTTCATGTTCTATCCGATGATATCTACGAGCATTTGGTTTATGGGGATGCTAAATTCTATAGCTTAGTTACAGTGGCCCCTGATTTAAAGGATCGCATCCTCACGGTAAATGGCGTCTCCAAAACATACGCCATGACGGGGTGGCGGATTGGATATGCGGCGGGAAATGCCCCGTTGATCAAGGCCATGACGACCTTGCAATCTCAAAGCACCTCGAGCCCCACCTCCATCAGTCAAATTGCAACGTTGGAGGGCCTCAATGGTCCCCAGGACTTTATTGCTGAGCGCAATAAATCCTTTGAACAACGTCGGGATCTTGTGGTGGGCCTTCTCAATCAAATTCCGGGGATTTCCTGTGTTACGCCCCAAGGAGCTTTCTACGTATATCCCTCTTGCCAAGGGATTTTGGGAAAGAAAACCAAGGATGGAAATGTCCTTAAAACAGATGGCGATTTTGCAACCTATCTATTGGATCATGCCCAAGTAGCCATTGTCCCTGGCGAAGCCTTTGGATTATCCCCCTACTTTAGAATTTCCTACGCCACCAGTCCTGAAATCCTTGAACGCTCTATTGATCGGATTAAAAGGGCGTGTGAGAACTTGCAAGGATAGAGTACTCGCTTTATATCTTGCAAAAATATTTTGGATCATCCAATCTATCTAGGCAACTAGATGTGGGTGGATAGAAGGAGAAATGCCATGCAGCTACCAAATTTTTTAACACTTCTACGTATTGGAATTTTGATTCCTTTTGTTGTCTTGTTTTATATCAAGGCCCCATGGGCCAGTTGGGGGTTGGTCGCTTTATTTTTGATCGCCTGTATCACTGACTATTTTGATGGATATTTTGCCAGACTTTGGCAACAGGAATCTCGGTTTGGGGCCTTCTTGGATCCCATTGCAGATAAGATATTAGTCGCAACAGCCCTATTAATGTTAACAGGCACAGGCCAGATTAATGGACTTAATTTGCTACCCGCGGTTGTAATTTTATGCCGGGAAATTTTGGTTTCCGGCCTGCGGGAATTTCTAGCCGAAGTCAAAATACAACTACCTGTCAGCCATACTGCCAAATGGAAAACAGGGATTCAAATGGCCTCTCTTTGTTGTTTATTATTTGATGAACCACGGCAAGCAACGTGGATACTCCATGATCTGGGGATTGGCTTGTTATGGTGCGCAGGTGCCTTAACCCTCGTTACAGGTCACGATTATTGGCAAGCCTCCGTTAAATACCTATCCTCGAAATAAGATTTTATTTAAGAGATTTAGCCGTTTTCTCCCAATCAGCTAAAAATTGATTAAGGCCAATGGTCGTTAGGGGATGATTAAAGAGTTGATCAATGACAGTTGTAGGGGCCGTGACAATATCAGCGCCCGCTGTAAAGGCATCAATAACATGCCGAGGATGGCGAATGGATGCTGCGAGAATTTGGGTTTTGATGTGGGGATTGTTTTTGTAAATATCTGCAATAGCTGCAATTAATCCAATACCATCCTCTCCAATATCATCAAGCCTACCAATAAAGGGGGAGATATAGGTGGCTCCAGCTTTCGCAGCCAAAAGAGCTTGCCCCACAGAAAAACAAAGGGTGACATTAACGGGAATCCCTTGTTGATCCAGGTGATAGCAGGCTTTTAGCCCTGCCGGTATTAAGGGGACCTTGATCACAATGTTGGAGGCAACTTTACTCAGAGAAAGTGCTTCTTTCATCATTCCCTCAAAATCTGTGGCAATGACCTCAGCACTAACAGGACCTGAAATTAGCTGGGTGATTTCCTTTAGGACTTCTACAAAAGGCCGTCCAGATTTTGCAATAATAGAGGGATTTGTGGTGACTCCCTCCACTAGTCCCATATCATTTAAGCGTTTGATTTCTTGGGTATCTGCCCCATCAATAAAAAATTTCATATTTACTCCTAAATTGAAAACAAAAGGCTGTCATCCCCCGGCCCTGGAGCTTTAACAGC
>CAYOCE010000039.1:6599-9688 GCA_964402405.1 uncultured Hyphomicrobiales bacterium
ACAGCACGAGAGAGCTTCGCTCGCGTTTTGGGATGACGACGATCGCACTTGGGGATTCCCCTAAATCTTCTTCAGCTTCTTCTTAGCCAGCAAGGTGTAAATAATAGGGATCACATACAGGGTGAACATGGTTCCAAAAGTCATTCCCCCAACCACAACCCATCCAATTTGGTGGCGGCTTTCAGCACCGGCTCCACCGGCAATCACGAGAGGCAACGCCCCCAACACCATGGCCAACGTTGTCATCAAGATTGGCCGTAACCGCAATAGGGTTGCTTCAAATACCGCGTCACGAATAGATCCGCCCGTTTGGCGAATCTTATTGGCAAAGTCCACAATTAAAATACCATGTTTGGTAATCAGTCCAATCAACGTCACAAACCCAATATAGGTAAACATATTAAAGGTACCCCCCGATATTTTCAAGGTAATCACCGCACCCGAGAGGGACAATGGCACCGTAAACATGATAATGAAAGGATCTGTAAAGCTTTCAAATTGGGCGGCCATCACGAGGTAAATGAAGATCAACGCAAGACCAAAAATAAAGTAAGTGGTGTTTTGGGATTCAATCAATTCCTTGGTGGCCCCTGAAAAGTCTGTTCTGATCGTCTCCGGTAAAACTTCGTCAGAAACCTCTCTGATGGCCTGAATTGCCTCGCCCAAAGACCTTCCTGGAAACAAGCGGCTGGTTAGGGTAACCGAGCGCAATTGGTTGAAGTGGTTGATCTGGGTGGGTACAGCCTCTTTCTTAATGGTAACGAAATTGGACAGCGGGATCATCGCATCCTTGAATCCACGCACATAAATACGGCTGAGGTCATCTGGAGAGCGTCGGTCTTTTCCCTCAACAGAAACCACCACATCAAATTGGTCGCTATCCTTACGATAATCACTGGCACGACGTCCTGAAAGCAAGGCATCCACGGTTTCTCCGATGGTGGCCACATCAACCCCCAAAGAGGCTGCCTTGTTGCGGTCAATATCAACCCTGAATTCATGAAGGTCCGTTCCACGATCGGTTTGGGGCCATTCCATCACATTTTTAGCCCGTAGTGCGTGGGCCAATTGGGAAGCCGCCGCATTGATTTCTTGATAGGATTTTGTTGTTTGCATCACGAAGGATACTTCGTCTGTACTTTTGCTACCGCCTCCTAAACTGGAAGTCACCCCAGAAAAGGCCTGTAATCCAATGACATCCCGCACATCTTGCCTGACAGAATCATTGATTTCTTTGGCTGAACGTTTCCGTTTATCCCAAGAACTAAGAATATTCCACGAAGTCGATCTAGGAGCCTGAATAATGGTCATCCGTTTTTCAACCTCAGGGATATTGCGGAACGGTTCTTCTACATAGTTCATATGTTCTTTGATATAGGACAAAGTTGCCCCTTGAGGCGTGTGGGCCTGGGTTGTGATGATGCCTTGATCTTCTTGAGGCGCAAGCTCGGACTGCATCCCATAGAAACTGATCAAAAGCCCCGCAAGCACAAAGGCAAAAGCCGTTACAATAACAATCCCTTTATAGCGCAACGCCCATTGTAGGGAGATACCATACCAATGAGAAATATGACGATAAAAACGATCAGATAGATTTTCTTTTCCACTACTGTGGGCGGCAAGGAGTTTGGAGCACATCATAGGGGAAAGGGTCAGGGCCACAAATCCTGAAATTAACACCGCTCCCGCAAGAGTCAGCGCGAATTCCGTAAAGAGTTTTCCCATCTGTCCCTTTGAAAGGGCAATAGGAGCGTAAACAGCCGCCAGGGTAATGGTCATAGCGATTACCGCAAAGCTGATTTCTGTACTCCCCTTGATGGCGGCATCAAAGGGCTTCATACCACGTTCAATGTATCGATGCACGTTTTCCATCACCACAATGGCATCATCCACCACAAGACCAATCGCTAGCACAATCGCGAGAAGGGTTAGGATGTTAATAGAAAATCCAAAAATATAAAGAAGAGCAAACGTTGTAACGAGAGACACAGGAATGGTCACCAAGGGAATCATGGCCGCCCTAAAGGACCATAAGAAAGCGAGAATAACAATCAAAACGAATAGCGTTGCCTCTGCCACCGTGTGGTAAACCTCGTTAATGGACTCTTCAATAAACACAGATCGATCGAGGGCAATATCCAAGTGCACCCCTTTGGGAAGTTGCTTGATAATAGTAGGAAGAATTTTTTGCAATTCCCTTGAAATTTCAATGGGGTTTGCAATAGATTTCTTGATAATACCAATACCAACCGCCGGCTTATCGTTATATCGCACCAAGTCCTTTTCTTCAGCAGGACTAAAGTCAGCTTTTCCAATGTCCCCTAAACGCACCAAATAATCTTTGCGTTTGGTAATGATGATATCGTTAAATTCAGCAGGGGATTTTAAGTTTGCAGCAGTTGCCACGTGGAATTCTCGGTCATCTCCCTTAAGCCTACCACCTGGCACGTGAACGTTTTGTTTTTTAAGAGCAGCCATGACATCTTGAACCACAACACCATAGGCTGACAGCTTAATAGGATTAAGCCAGATATGCATTTGATATCCATTGCCGCCAAAGATATCAATGGAGGCAACACCAGGGATAGCCTCAAGCTCGTTTTTAATGCGATGTTCTGCATAGTCTGCGAGATCAGAATTATTAATACCCTCCCCGAAAAGGGCGAGATATAAAATCGGGGACGCATCCGAGTCTGCCTTTTTAATGGTAGAACGCTTTGATCCCTCTGGCATTTTGGCTTGAACACGGGAAAGTTTATCCCGCACGTCAGACGCTGCATCATCTAAATCTCGTTCAGGACGCAAGTGGATATCAATACGGCTAAGGCCAGCCTCGCTGCTAGAAGTCATGTAATCAAGCCCCTCAATTCCCGCCATCGCGGCCTCAAGGGGTTTAGTGACTAGCGTTTCCACGATTTCAGGACTCGCGCCTGGATAGTCCGTTGTGACGCTAACAACAGGCTTTTCAATTTGAGGGTATTGGCGAATGGAAAGATATGTATAGGCAACATATCCTATAATCACCATAATGAGGGTCATCACCGTTGCGAGAACGGGCCTACGAATACAAATTTCAGGTAATCTCACTT
>CAYOCE010000039.1:9788-13323 GCA_964402405.1 uncultured Hyphomicrobiales bacterium
TAATACGCCTGTAACTTTTTAGGATCTACCACCACGACAGGATACCCATCTTGGATACTTAATTGTCCTGCGGTAACGACCATTATTCCAGGCCTTAGACCTGTTGTTACTTCCACATCTTTTCCATTGCGTTCGCCCGTTTTAATGGGGGCTTTTCTCGCAACCCCATCCAAAACAGCATAAACATATTCCTGGCTTCCCTGGGTTTCAATGGCAGACTCGGGAATAACCATTGCCCCTTGATGGGTTTCTACTTTCAAAATAATTGTAGCAAATAGACCTGGTTTTAATTCCTTGTTTCTATTGGGAATGATAGCCCGAACCTTGATGCTATGTCCTTGGGGCTCGATCACCGGATCAATGGCTTCAATGGTTGCTGTATAAACATTGTTCGGAAATCCTTGAACTTCGACGTCCACATCTTGCCCTACTTTTAATCTCTTTAGGTACATTTCTGATACCTGGAAATCTACCTTGATGGGATTAATATCCACAATGGTCAACAGATCTTCGCCAGGCTTGACGTAGGCACCCACGCTCACATTCTTGATGCTGACAATACCATCAAAGGGGGCTCGAAGGGTGGTGAGTTCTAATTTCTTTTGGGCTGTATTTACAGATGCCTTTGCCATTTCCAACTCTGCCAAAGCCCGATCCTTATCTTTTTCAGGACCAACTTGCCGTTTAAATAGGTTTTCAGCACGGGCATAGCTTGCCTCGGCATGTTTCAACTTTGCCTCAGCCTCCTGCAGGCGCGCGAGATCAATCGCATCATCCAACTGAAGAAGGATCTCTCCCTTTTGAACCGCAGAACCACTGGTAAAGAGGATATTCTTAATGACACCAGGCTCGGTCGGTTTAACGACAACGGTATCCATGGCCTCTAGTTTACCACTTACCTTTAACAGAACCTCAAAGTTTGTTGTTTTCACGGGCGCTGCAATCACCGAACGCGCCTCCATTTGTTTGTTTTCTTCTTCTTTCGGACGGTTCATCCATAAAATAACTGCAAGCCAGGCAGCAAGCCCAATGATAATGAGGAGTTCGACCAAAATCACAACCCATAAAAAGACGGGTTTAAAAATTAGTTCCTTCATCTTTGAAAAGTCTATCTTTGGCATTGAAAATGCTATCTTTTTCATCGAAAAGTTTAATTTTTTTATTGGAAAGTTTATTTTCTTCATTATCCCTCTCCTAAGGGTGGGTACTCAAAATCTATTTTAAAAAAAACACTTACGTAGATCAACAGGCACACACAATACCATATGTAGTTAATATATACTATACCCTTACGACGACCTTTGGCACTAACTGTCTAATAAATTAATATATCTACTTTTATTATACCATTAAATAGAAAAAAATGGAACTTCAAATAAAAGTAAAGTATATGTTTTTGTTCAAGTCACTCTCACGCCCTTTCAAACCACCCCCACGTAGGTGGGGGCCCATCCGCTTCCGCTAAAGCTTCAGCGTGACATTAATCACGCCGTAGCCCGCAGGGCGAAGGTGGATGGATCCCCTCCTGCGAGGGGATGGTTTAAGAAGGCGTGGATGGTAGAAGTACGCAACATGATCACACAGGCATTTTCTCTAAATCATCAATAAATCCTTCGATGACCTTTAACCCCTTGGTCCAAAAGGTTGATTCTTGGGGATTAAGGTCAAATGGTTTCAACAGATCCGTATATTTCAAGGTGCCCCCTGCCTTCAAAAGGTTTATATACTTGGCTTCAAACTCCGGATAGCCCTCTTGATAAAGGGTATAGAGGGAATTTACCAAGCAATCCCCGAAGGCATAGGCATAGACATAAAAGGGAGAATGAATAAAATGGGGAACATAGGACCAATAATTGGCATATTCGGGACTCAGGTCAAAAATAGGCCCGAGGGCTGTTTTTTGATTGTTCATCCAAATTTCTCCTAATCTGTGAACACTTAGCTCCCCTACTTTACGGGCATTATGAACCTCGCGTTCAAATTCATGGAAGGCGATCTGACGAACCGTTGTGGACAGCATATCCTCCACCTTACTGGCCAGGAGATTTCGTTTTCTGAGGGGATTCGTTTCCTTTGCAAGCAAGCTCTGAAACGTAAGCATCTCCCCAAAGACCGAGGCTGTTTCCGCAACGGTCAGGGGCGTATTTGCCCCCAAATATCCTTGATCGGCTGACAAAATCTGATGCACCCCATGGCCTAGCTCATGGGCAAGGGTCATCACATCTCGGATTTTTCCATGATAGTTCAGCAAAATATACGGATGTACGCTGGGAACACCCGGATGGGAAAAGGCCCCCGAGTTTTTACCGGGATTCAACCCCGCATCAATCCATTGTTTATCAAAAAAGTCTCTGCCTATAGCTGCCATGGAAGGGGAAAATTTTTGATACGCGGTCAACACAATATCTTTGGCCTCCTCCCAAGCAATGGGGGTTTCTTCTGCTATGACCAAGGGTGCTGAACGATCCCAATAGTTTAACCGCTCCATCCCCAACCATTTAGCCTTCAGCTTGTAATACCGATGGGACAATTGGGGATACATCTCTTTGACGGTGGAGGCCAATACATCCACAACCGTATCCTCAACTTGATTTTCCAGGTTCCTCGAGGATATAGGATTTGCATAGCCCCGCAGGCGATCCTCAACCTCTTTGTTTTTAGCGAGGGTATTGGTGATCAAGGAAAATAAATGAATATTATCCCCCAGGCCCTTGGCAAAGGCCTTGGCGGCAGTTTCCCTAACCTTAGGATCGGGATTTGTAAAACGATCAAGAACGTCGCTTTCACACAACTCCTGACCATCCACAGAAAATCGTAGGCGGGCAAAAGTTTCATCAAACAACCTGGACCAATTGGCCTGGCTCACGATATATTTCTCGGCGAGGATTTGTTCTTCCTTTTTATCCAGCTGATGGGCCTTAAACAGACGAACCTTCTCCAGCCAACTTTTGTAGGACTGCTTGGTTATGGCCTTTAAAACTTGATCAAATTTTTCAGGGCTCAGGTCATTAATTTCCAGCGTAAAGAAAATCAACGGGGTTAAAATATCAACGGCAAATTCCTGGAGGGATTGGAAAAAATTAATATTTTCTTCATTACTATTATCCGTCGCATACCTCAAAAATCCATAGGTCATTAATTTCCCCAAGATTTCCTGAATCTGCTCATACCGCTGAATTGCTTGCTCTAGTTCAGATGAAGAGATCTCTTGAATCTTGCCTTCATATGTTCTGCAAAATTCGCGGGTATGCGTTTGGACAAGGTCCCTATCCTTTTGAATATTAGGATCCTTAGGGTCCGTATACAAATCGTTCAAGTTCCAGGAGGGAGTGGTATGTATCATATTTTTTTCCTAATCTATTAAATTTGAACCCCCACGCAGGTGGGGGCCCACAAAATCACTGAGTGATGCATTAAAAGTGCTACCGCACCATGGATCCCCTCCTTCGAGGGGATGGTTTGTTAAAGGGATGGTTTGTATTTTTCATCCACCCTTCGCACCCTTTCAAACCACCCCCACGGAGGTGGGGGCCCA
>CAYOCE010000040.1:0-7097 GCA_964402405.1 uncultured Hyphomicrobiales bacterium
AAAAAAAGCTTGGACTTTTGACAAAAAACCAGTATAGAAGGTAGAATATATTTTAAGTAGGCCGGATTAGCTCAGTTGGTAGAGCAACTGATTTGTAATCAGTAGGTCGTCTGTTCGAGTCAGACATCCGGCACCATATCTTGGTTATCTTGCGCCAAGATAAAACAATCGCTTCATTTCCCGGCGTCCCATGCTAACGCTATCTAAAATAATCCCAGATGCTAAGCTAAAACAAGAAAGCAATAATAATCCTGTCACGGCCACAACCGTGGGTATTCGTAGGACAAGCCCTGTACGCAAGAAATCCAAAACAACAGGAATACCCAATATGCCAGCTAGGAACGCTAGAAAAATACTAATAAGTCCAAAAAACATCAGTGGCTTTACTTCTTTAAATAGGCGAACGATTTTTAAGCTTATTTTAAATCCATCCCCAAAGGTGCTGAGTTTACTGAAGGATCCATCAGGTCTTTCATAGTAAGGGGTTGGAACTTCATCCACAGGGAGGTACATTTCCAAGGAATGGACACTGAGTTCGGTTTCGATATCAAATCCTCCAGATAAGGCTGGAAAGCTTTTGACAAAGCGTCTGGAAAAAACCCGGTACCCTGAAAAAATATCCTGAAAAGTGCTTTTAAAAATTAGTTTTAAAATATAATTAAAAAGGGCATTTCCAAAACGATGACCTGATGGATAAGAGTCAGCATCGGCTTGAATTCTCTTTCCAACCACCATGTCTAACTTATGATCCATAAGGTGCTGAATTAATTTAGGAGCATACGAAGCATCATATGTGTCATCTCCATCGGCCATCACGTAAACATCTGCCTCAATATCTGAGAACATACGCCTAACCACATGGCCCTTGCCTTGATATTTTTCTTTGACAACCACAGCCCCTGCTTTTTTGGCAATAGAGGCTGTTTGATCGGTGGAATTATTGTCATAAACGTAAACTATAGCCTGGGGCAAAATGGCGTGAAATTTTTTAATCACAGAAGAAATGGTAATAGCCTCATTATAACAAGGCAATAAGATGGCTATTTTTTGATCACCTTTAAAAGTTTTCATGAGTCCCCCCTTTTTTATTTTTAAGATACACATCTCTACACCATACAATAAAAGCAAGCATGCTTGCAAACACAGCTGGCCAAATCACAAGGGCATACCTTGGAATGCCTGACTGTAACAAGGAAACAAGCAAATAGTGGGTGTGTACCAAGACCCCAGAAAAACAAGAGAAAATTAAAACAGAAGAAATCTCTTTTTTCTGGAATCGCTGATATATGCTTGTCCCTGTTGCTATAACGCTCGATAGAAATGCGAGGCCTAAAGTTAGGCGCAGAGCCCATATTAAAAAGTCACAGGAAGTCCCCTTGTAGCTATCAGTCCTGGGTCTGAACGGAAGCTCCTTAATATAAGGTAAGGGAGTATGTTTCTTTAATATTTTTTGAAACTCCATATTTTCCTTGCAGGTTACGAGATCACTTAAAAACAAAAGCGCATAAAAATTTATACAAACATCCTTTGCATATAAAATAGGCTGAGCTTTGATGGCATCTAAAGCAACGGTGCAAAAAATAGTACCAGGGGGAATGCTATCATCTTTTATAACCCTCTCTAAGCGATGCCTTTCATTATATCTAAGTTGATCATAATAGTTTGTAACCAGTATATATTTGAACTGGAGACTATTCGTTTCTTCAATCATAGACCGAATTGGGGATGCAAAATGATCAATTTCTTTCATTACAGCAGGTTCTGAAGAGGGTGAGTCTTCCCGGGCGACCAGTAAAACCTTACCAATCAAATTAAGTCCCAAAAAAGATTGCGATGCAAAAAATCCATTTTTAAAATATTGAATGGAACCTGAGAGAATAAAAACAGCTGCCATGGGGCCAATGATGGATAATAATTTTAGAATGAAATTTTTTTTAAACCAAGAAAAATAGAAAAAAGGAATTAAAAAAATCAAGGATAAGTAGGAATAAGAAGAGGGGCGAACAAATATAGAAAGACCAACAAATAAAGATATTGAAATCATCAAAGAGATGGTTGGTTTTTTTGTAAATTTAATTAAGATAGCGATAATAAAAAGGACTATAGATGTAGATAAAGACTCTGTTAAAATATAAAAACAATTTTTTATAATTTCCACGTTAAAAATAAATAAGATTAAAAAAATAGCTCCCCCAAAATATGTATTAAAAAATCTGGAAAAATTAATGGATACCCAAAGAACTCCTCCATAATAAAAAAGAAGTTGAATAAGGGGGACGAGGCTATGGTCATTTGTTATTTCATGAATGAGGAACAGAAAAGAAGGATAGCCCATTGTACGTAGAGGTGAAAAATCAACATATCCAAAGGAATCAGGAGCCATAATTGCGACTCCTTTGAATTTGATCCAAAAGAAAATAGCGCTTGCGAAGGTGATTAAAATCCATTCCCAAAGCAGGGGGCGTTTGGATAAATTTTGATCCCACAAAAAAAATCGGGCTATTAGGGTCATTATTTTTCTTTTTCTAAAAGTACTTAAAAAAATCTTGCCTTTTTAAAGGGGGCTGAGTAAAGTCACTTTATTCATTGGGGTGTCGCCAAGTGGTAAGGCAGCGGTTTTTGGTACCGCCATACGTGGGTTCGAATCCTACCACCCCAGCCATATTCTTATTGACCTTCCCGTTTTTTCGCTTGTTTCTCGCGTTTCAAGAATGTTTCTTCAAGCCAATGAATGTCGTAGTTTCCTGCAATCACGTCTGGATCATTTGCCAGGGTGTGATGTAGGGGAAGTAATGTATTGACCCCTCCAATAACATATTCTTCAAGAGCGCGTCTTAATCTAAGCAGACAGCTTTCTCGGTTTTTACCTTTGACAATTAGTTTTGCAACTAAGCTGTCATAGTAGGGGGGAATAGAATATCCAGCATACAGGGCGCTGTCCACACGAACACGACGTCCCCCTGGAGCATGGTACTCAGTGATCTTTCCAGGAGACGGAATAAAGGTTTCTGGATGTTCCGCATTAATTCGACACTCAATAGCATGCCCTGAAAAATGAATGTCTTCCTGGGTATAACGTAAGTGTTCGCCAGCTGCGACCCGGATTTGTTCTCGCACTAAATCAATGCCCGTAATCATTTCTGTAATGGGATGTTCAACCTGTAGGCGTGTGTTCATTTCAATGAAATAAAACTTTCCATGTTCATAAAGGAACTCTAAGGTTCCCACGCCCCGATATCCAATTTTCTTAATGGCCGTTGTAACAATTTCCCCCATTTCTTTGCGCATTTCTGGGGTGACAACAGGGGATAAGGCCTCTTCCCATACCTTTTGATGGCGACGTTGGATGGAGCAGTCACGCTCGCCTAGATGAACAACATTACCATAATTATCTGCTAAAACTTGAAACTCAATGTGTCGCGGTTTTTCTAAATATTTTTCCAAAAATACCTGATCATCTCCGAAGTTAGCTTTTGATTCAGCCCTGGCCATGTCATAGGCTGCGATTAGATCTTTTTCCTGCCTTACAACCTGCATGCCTTTCCCGCCACCACCAGATGCAGCCTTGATCAAGACTGGGTATCCAATGTCCTGGGCAATTTTTACAAGCTCAGCTTCATCTTTGATGGTGCCAACAGATCCAGGAACAACGGGAATGCCAGCCTTTATCATCGCTTCTTTAGCTGTAATTTTATCCCCCATCAGAGCGATATGCTCGGGGCTGGGGCCTATGAATGTATATCCATGTTCTTCAACCATGCGCGCAAAATTGGCGTTTTCAGATAAAAACCCTACTCCTGGATGAATAGCATCAGCCCCGGTAATTTCAGCAGCTGACAAAATCGCCACCATATTTAAATAGCTGTCTTTAGAGGGGGGAGGGCCTATGCAAATACATTCATCCGCAAGCCTAACGTACATAGCATCCCTATCAGCGGTTGAATGGATAGCAACAGTTTTAATCTCCATCTCGCGGCACGCCCGATGAATTCGAAGGGCGATTTCTCCGCGGTTGGCAATTAGAATTTTTTTAAACATATACCCCTCCTCTTTTAAGCTGTGGATCGTTAAATTTCGGATATCTGCGGTGCGCATGTATGAAGAATACACTTACGCTCCTTGATTCCTCATTTAACCTCCCACATCTTAAAATAGTTTGGGTATGCATTTTAAATCACTCAATTATAAATAAGGGTTGTCCATATTCTACAGGGACAGCATTTTCAATGAGAATTTTACTTACCGTCCCAGCCTTAGGGGCACGAATGGGATTCATGACCTTCATAGCCTCGATAATAACGAGAGTATCATCTTTTTGGACACTATCCCCCACTTTGACAAAAGGAGGGGCATCTGGTTTAGGACATAAGTAAGCTGTTCCAACCATAGGGGCAGAAATCACCCCAGGATGGGTAGAAAAGTCAGTCACTTGGGATTCTGTAGGTGTAGAAGGATGGGCTGGTGCCACCTGGGAATGAGGCACGATAGAATGGGCAACATGTGTCCCGGTTGTTGCCATCATTTTCCCTACACGGATCCGGCATCCATGGGCTTCGTATTCAATTTCCGTAAGACCCGTTTCATTCAACAAGTCTGCAAGATTTCGAACAGCCTCAGCATTGATCGATGTTTTAGCATCGCCGACTGATTTTATAACGTCGGATTTCTTCTTAACCATAAATACACTCCTTTATTATAAAACATCTCTTTCTTGGACATGGGGAACTTGTTGCTTTGTTTCCCGATAGACGATGTAGATACCACTGGCGATCACCAAGAGAACGCCTAAGTAGAAAGAAGGCTCGGGAACTTCTCCCCAAACAAAGTACCCAGTGAGGCCACCCCAAATGATCATGGTATAAAGAATCGGAGCAACCACAACCGCGGGAGCAATCCCATATGCTTTGGTGATAACCACGTGTCCCATAACCCCTGCCACACCTAGACCTGCTAGCATCATGACATGGGCCATAGTAGGGGGTGTCCAGCCAAATAAACAAATCAGACCCGAGAGAACCAAGCAGACCAATGTATGATAGAAGACAGTTGTAAAGGCCTCGTCCTCACGTCCTAAAATACGGGCTAAGATCATAATCAAGGCCTCAAATACGGCGCTAGCAAGTCCTGCTGCAGCTCCTAGAAAATTGACATTTCCTGTGGGCTTAATCACAATTAAAATACCAACGAACCCTACTAAAACTGCGACCCACCGATGAATACCAACATGTTCTTTCAATAAAGGAACTGAAAGGGCGGTAATGAAAATTGTGGCAGCGAAGGAAATGGCTGTTGCCTCTGAAAGAGGTAAGAGATTGCAAGATTGAAATAGGAAGAACAATCCTAGAAATCCAATCAAGCCTCTTGTTAATTGTAGGGGAAGACGCTTGGTTTTAAGCAAGGAAAGATCCCCTTTAAAAAGGGCATAGCCAGATAGCATAGTAATTCCAAAGCAGCACCTGAGAAAAATGACTTGCGCAATGGATAATACTTCGGATGCTTCCTTCGCCACGGCGTTACCAATGTTGAACAAAAACATACCAAGTGCGACGAGAGCTACCCCAAGGTAAGCTGCTTTTTTACGTGATAATGTATTTTTTATCATAAAATTAATCCTTAAAAGTTGTTAACACTAGTTTTTTCGAGCGGTCTAAGAGCCATATAATAGTCGATGGTTTTCTCAAGCGCAAGCTTAAGTGACGTCGTTGGCTGCCAATCCAGATATTTTTTAGCATTTTGAATGGAAGGGACTCGTGCTTCTACATCTTCGTACCCCCCTCCAAAGTAAGCATCTGCGGAGGTAATTTCGATTTTTGAACTTTTTCCTCGATGCAATGTATCTGGGTAGGTGTTCACAATTTCTAAAATCATCTGGGCAAATTCTAGGATTGAGGCATCGTTTTGAGGGTTGCCAATGTTAATAATGTGACCATTGGCTTTATTATCTTTGTTTTCAATAATGCGCATGAGGGCGTCGATGGCATCATCAACATAAATAAAGGTTCGTCGTTGATTGCCTCCAACAATTTTGATAGGCCTTCCAAAAATAGCATTGCTAATAAACTGAGTAATGGCCCTGGATTTTCCTTCTTCGATTGCATAAAAATCATCCATTAAGGGGCCCATCCAATTGAAGGGGCGGAAAATGGTGTATTGTAAATTTTGATGATTGCCACAGGCGTAGATAACCCGGTCTAGCATTTGCTTTGAGCAAGAATAAATCCAGCGTTCCTTTTGAATAGGTCCCAAAACAAAATTGCTGGTTTCTTCACTAAATTCTTTATCAGGGCACATGCCGTAAACTTCGGAAGTAGAGGGGAAAACCAACCGTTTTTGATGTTGAATACACTTCCTGATGATCTTTAGATTGGCCTCAAAATCCAATTCAAAAACCCGAATGGGATCTTTTACATAGATCGCGGGATTTGCAATGGCCGCCAAAGGAAGAATCACATCACACAACCGTATATGTTGATCAATCCAATCATCACTATCAAGGATGCTGGCTTTTTTAAAATTGAACCTGGGGTTTTCCAATAGATCATTAAGGCGATGACTATCAAGATCCATTCCATGAACAGTCCAGTTTGTTTTTTCAAGAATAGCGCGTGCGAGCCAACTTCCAATAAAACCACCCGCTCCTAAAATCAGAATATTCATATTTAGTCTTTCTTTTCAATAATTTCGCGAACGACATATCGGGGCCTTTTAGAGACAGCCTGATACGTACGCCCCACGTATTCTCCAATAATTCCAATTCCCATAATAGCAACACTAATAAGGAAAATGACGATCGCTAGTAGGGTAAATACACCTTCAGCCTCAGGCCCAATAATCAGACGTCGTCCAATCATATAGAGAACCAGAATAAAGCTAGCAAAGGATACAGACATCCCAAAAACAGTCAAGGCCTGGATAGGAAATAACGAGAAACTAGTAGCCAGATCAAGACTGACACGGATGAGTTCGTAAATGCCATACTTTGATTCCCCTTGTTCCCTGGGATCATGCTGTAGACCAATCTCGCAGGGATTATTGGCTAGTTTCCATCCCAGGGCTGTCACGAATGTACAAGCCTCCTGCCCACGCACCATTTCATC
>CAYOCE010000040.1:7197-13214 GCA_964402405.1 uncultured Hyphomicrobiales bacterium
CTTTCTTGTTCATTATAAACAGGAATCACAACAGATAGATAAACATTAGACATAGTCATTTTCCTTAACTTCTTGAAACAAAATAGACGCCCATCATAATTAGGGCAATGCCCAAAATTCTAGGGAGTGTTAGGGTTTCTCCGAAAAACCAATACCCAGCAAAGGCCGTTACAACGAATCCTAAACTTAGCATAGGATACGCAAAACTAAGGTTTACCCGGGATAATGTCATCATCCATAGAATGAGGCTGATGCCATAGCAACACAGACCACCTATAACATAGAAATTAGTAGCTGCCCTTAAGAGCATCTCCCAAATGGAGAAAGCAGAAAAATCAAAATGACCTAATTTGATCATTCCTTTTTTTAAAAAGACTTGCCCCGCTGCGTTTAACAAAACGCCGGATAGGATAAGGGGGATGTAGGCTGTGGGGCTCATTCTATTTTCTCATGCTTTAGGGTTAGCTTTACAAAACAACAAATGACCTTGTTGATTCATCACGATATACCCTGTTTTTAAATAAAAGTCATCTAGTTCTTGATAGCGGTCTTGTTTCAGAACCAGACAAACGGGGGTGCTGCTCTTCCACAGATTCCCCAGGCTTTGTTTATTCAAAGAAATGTGATCCACATTTTCCAGAGACATCCCAAAGGCAAGTTCGCCCTGCCAATCATAGATCTTGACGGTTTTGTTTAGATAAACAGGCAGATCCTGGAAATATCCTCCATAAGTAACGACCTCGGTATTTTCAGGCATGGTTTTTTTGATGGCACTTGCAAATTCCTTGGTGGACAGGCGATCTGCCTTGGAGGACCCATCATTTAAAATCAGTAGCATTCCAATGGTTGAAACGAATATGGAAATTAACCCAGATCTTCCCCCCCATTTTTGATGAATGAAGAGGGTTACAACGCCTGATATTCCCAGCCAAATGGCCAGATAAACCAGATGGGATCTAAGGGCATGGCTGACATCTACAGGGATATAGTTCAAACTGATAATGGCACAAATGCCTAGGATAATCAGAGAAACACCATAGAAGAAAAATGCTTTTTTTGTTTGAGTGATTCCATCCCATACTTTGGTTAAGTAATTTCCCGTCAACAGGCTAAGGGCTGGAAATATGGGGAGGATATAAGGAATGAGTTTAGAATTGGAAGCAGAAAAAAATAAGAAGATAAACAGAATCCAAATTCCCAAGAAAATTTCTGTTTTTTGATCTTTGAAGTTTTGAATTATTTTAGCGATAGCTTCCTTGGTGGCGCCCGCAAGAAAGGCAATCCAGGGCATGAATCCAACAACGATCACCGGGATAAAGAACCACCAGGGTTGATACCGATGATGGACCGTTGTTAAGAATCGGGTGAAATGTTCATGGATAAAATAAAACTCTAGAAACTCAGGATTCCGGATGGCAGCGAGTATATGCCAGGGGAGAGTGATCAATAAAAATATCCCCAGCGCCGAGGGTAAATAAAGGGGTTTCAAGTTTTTCCATTGACTCTGAACCAACAGCCACAGGAAAATAATGCCTCCCGGAATGGCCAGTCCAATCAACCCTTTGGCCAGAATGGCTAGCCCAGCACATATAGCAAAAAGGTACACACATAGTCGACGTTTCAGCCCCGCAGGTTTTTGAATACCCACAATAAAGGCACATAGGGCCCCTGTGATAAAGGTACTCACCCCCATATCTAGAATGATCAATCGGCTGAGGGAATAGTGTAAAATAGAGGTTCCCAGGATCGTGGCCGATAACAACCCCGTTTTGCGATTGTATAAAAAGAATCCCGCCAAATACGTAATGAGACACCCTAAGATTCCTAAAATCAGAGGCACCAATCGCATGGACCATTCATGAATTCCCAATAGTTTTATGGGAACCGTTTGCATCCAATACAGCAGAGGGGGTTTTTCAAAGTACTTGATCCCATTTAATCTGGGAGTGATGTAGTCCCCTGACAACACCATTTCCCGGGGGATTTCCACGTACCGCCCTTCATCAGGTGCCGCAAAAGATCTATCCCCCAAGAATAGGCCATAAAACAGGCCGAGCGCAAGCGATAGAAGGAGGAGGTCAGTGAGGATAGTTTTTGTTTTTGGCGACATCCTACCTCTTGGGCTTCATGGTGGGGAACGCAATGACATCGCGGATGCTATGGCCATCGGTTAGCAACATGCAGAGGCGATCGAGACCAATACCTAGGCCTCCTGTGGGAGGCATGCCGTATTCTAGGGCGGTGATGAAATCCTCATCCATTTCATGGGCTTCATCATTCCCCTGATCTTTGGCTTTGACTTGTTCTTCAAACCTTTGGCGCTGGTCCACGGGGTCATTTAATTCGGAAAAGGCATTGGCGAGTTCCCACGTATTCGCGTAGGTTTCAAAACGCTCAGTTAACCGTGGATCAGTCCGATGAACCTTGGCCAAGGGGGAGATATCCTTGGGAAGATCTGTTACGTGAATGGGTTGAATAAGGGTGGGCTCTACTTTTTCCCCAAAAATCACCTCAATCACCTCACCCCAGTTATTGGTAGGTTTGACATGGATGTTCAGTTTTTTAGCGGCATCCCGAGCCTCCGCATCTGTAGCGATTTGCGAGAAATCAACGCCTGTGGCCTCATGAACCAGTTGGATCATGGACTTACGGGGCCAAGGGTTTCCAAAGTTTAATTCTACGCCATTATAGGTAACCGTTGTTGTTCCCAACACATGCTGGGCAATGCTGCTAATCAAATCCTCGGTCAAATCCATCATGTCATGGTAATCGGCAAAGGCTTGATAGAGTTCCACAGAGGTGAATTCAGGGTTGTGTCGAGGGGAAAGCCCTTCGTTTCTAAAGCATCGGTTGATTTCAAAAACTCGATCCGATAACCCCCCCACAATTAAGCGCTTCAAAAAGAGTTCTGGAGCGATCCGCAAATACATATCCAGTCCCAAACTATTATGATGGGTGACAAAGGGTTTAGCCGCCGCCCCCCCTGGAATGACATGGAGCATAGGGGTTTCAACCTCTAGGAATCCGCGCTCAATCAATAACCGTCTGAGGGTGGCAATGATGTGGCTGCGTAACCTCAGACGATTGCGGCTATCCAGGTTCATAATCAAATCCAAATAGCGCTGGCGATACCGCATTTCAATATCTGTTAGGCCATGGTATTTTTCTGGCAACGGCAGCAATGTTTTCGCGAGGATTGTAATCTTGGAGGCATTGATGGTTAACTCCCCCCGTTTGGTCCGGCGGATTTTTCCGTGAATCCCAATCCAATCCCCTAGATCCAATAAATCTAAACATTCTACATCCTGAGCAGATAAAGTTTCTCGTTGGCAAAAGATTTGGATGCGGTCTGTGGTATCATCCAAAACAATGAACATCCCACTATTTCGAATGGCCATAATTCGACCGGCAACCTGAACCTCATCTTCGGTTAATTGATCATTTTCCAGATCTTTATAATGCTCTTGCAGACCCTTTGCCTTGTGGATTTGATCAAAGTGATAGGGATAGGGATCAATTCCTAGTTCCCTAAGGCGCTGGGTCTTTTGCAGTCTGATTTCTTCAATGCTGGCGTCGTTTGCTATGTCCATTTTACTTACTTCCCCTCAGAGGTTAGGTGATGTTCAATTGATTTGTCTTTTAATAGCTGTAGAAATTCCCCTGAAAGGTACATTTCCTTGACGATATCGCATCCCCCGATGAATTCCTGGGCAACATATAATTGGGGAATCGTCGGCCAATTGGAAAAGGTTTTTATGCCTTCTCGAATTTTTGGATCCTCCAAAACATTAATGGCCTTGAAGGGCACATTTAGATGATCCAATACTCTTACAACGGTGGCTGAAAACCCGCACATAGGCTGATCTGCCGTCCCCTTCATATATAAAACAACGGGATGTTCTTGGATGGTTTTCTGAATGGTTTCGTGGATGGTCATGATTGCTCCTTCGGACTTGTTTTAATGGATAGGGCGTGAAGCTTACTTTTCATACGCTCCCCCAGTGCCTGGTATACCATTTGATGTTGTATTACCCTGGGTTTTCCCACAAATGAATCACAAAAAATTTTAACTTCGTAGTGATCTTGATCCCCTACCAAATCTTTCAGATCAATCACAGCACTTGGAAAGGCTGCCTTTAGGCAAGATAGTATTTCTTGAGCTTCCACAGCCATGGGATTTTATAAGTCCTTTTGATAGAGGGGTTGAGCGTTCTTTGATTTTGCCTTTGATTTTTTTTGAACACTAGGTTCAAAGATTTTAATAGGAATCAACGCATCTGGTAATAAATTCAATCGTTTTGCAATTTTATAAGATGCTTCTACAGGGGATAACACGGATGGTTTTGTTGTATTGCCTGGCAAGTTTAAATTCCACAAGGTGCAAGATTGGGGCGTTATCACATCCCCGAGAATAACGTTCGTATCCTCTGTAAGAATATCATAGCACCTGCCAAATCTGACCCTGAAATCGGCAGCATATAGACCGATCCCTGTGAATAATCCTAGGAGAAAATCGTTTAATCTTAGGGCCGCTGCCACCAGTTCTTCCAGCTCAGTCGGGGTTACCCATCCCAGAACTAACAAATGATCTTCTGTCAGCAGGGTATCTTGATTCTTGGAATTTAAACTTTTTTCTGGCAGGTGATATTCAATAATGGGTCGCCCAAGCTTTGTGCCCTCCGCCAGGTGCAAACGTACAGACAACGGGCGTGTAACGCTGTTTAAAACATGGATGTCAAAGGGGAGCATATCCAAAGATTTAACAACTTGCTCCCGCATATTCACATATTTAATGAAGTGATTCTGTACACCCATTTCAGCCAACTTGGAAAGCAAAAAGGCAGAAATACGGTTGTTCAGGGCGCCTTCCCCAAACTTAACTGTTTGATCTTTGGTGTTATCTTTGAAGTGCAGCAAAAGGCTCCCCTGTTCAGGGCCGCTGTAGAGAATTTTCCTTTTGCCTTCGTAGATAATATGCCTAGTTTCCATCGCTTCAACCAAAGAGTATAAAAAATTTATGCCTTGAATTTACGGGGGATGTGCAAAAAAGTCCATCACTTTGTTGTGCTCTTTTTCGAAGGAGGTAGGTCAAAGAAAATCCATGAGAAACGTTCCATTTTTAATTTTACAGTCCCAAAGTTCTTTATCCATAAGACTTAAGCTGCCCCCTGTAACGTTACACGTCGTCAAAACCTGTAAGGCCTTTATTCATATGGATTTAAGTGCACCCCTGTAACGTTACGCGTATATATTATGAAAAGGCGAAGATCTGGAGCCCACAGTACTCTCTGGGGAATGCTTTAGAAGTGCTACCGCACTATGGGCCCCCGCCTCCGCGGGGGTGGTTCGAGAAGGTGACGAAGAGGGGTCTAGAAAAATACGATCCATCTCCCTTAACAAACCACCCCCGTGGAGGTGGGGGCCCAGAGCGTCCTTTGAGTAATATATTGAAGGTGCTACCGCACCATGGATCCCCTCCTTCGAGGGGATGGTTTGGAAAGGAGAATGTTTCGCACCTTTCTAATCTCCTTCTTGCACCCTTTCGGACCACCCCCACGAAGGTGGGGGTCCATATAGCGGTAGCGTCTTTCAATTTGAGCTTTAGGTGACCTCATCTATTTTTTATAAACACTCAAAATAGACATATGTTTTTTTTGGCCTTTGATGTCCCATTCAATTTTCCATTCGTTTTCATTCAGTAGTTCCAGATGCCCTAGATAGGTATCATTCCCACAAGTATGTAGGATTTGTTGATTCCCAGTTTTTAAATCCAGGTCATAAAAAAGTCTCTGATCTTTAAAGCACACCTGTCCTTGATGATTGATCAGGTTGTTATAAAGATGTTCTTGCTGAAAGATTCCTTCATAATTTTCCAACACCACGATTCCCGTTTCTTGGTAATGGAGCGTTTTAGGATCTAAGGGCAGGAAGATAGCCTCTCCCTCCATATACCCAGTTTTGTTTGTGAGGTGATCTGTGATGGTGCGACGAAGCTGCCAGGTGCCTTGGAAATAAGT
>CAYOCE010000041.1:0-2547 GCA_964402405.1 uncultured Hyphomicrobiales bacterium
GGGCCAGATGACCCTGTAAAACAGAGACTACCATTAGACTCTCTCTCATTAGAGGAGAAAGAGAAAAACGATCTTTTAGGTCGCCCCGATGACTCGCCACGGCGAAGCCTAAATTACGCCGTAGCCGGGAAGCCGGGGTGGTCCCGGAGTAGAGTGATACAGGCTGTAGAGTATCCATACGCTCCCATAAAAAATGCCATCCTTAAAGATTAAGGATGGCATCTCTTGTACAGGTACCTAAAGTTTATTCAGCGGCGTCTTTTTTAGAAGCGGCTTTTTTCTTAGGAGCCTTTGCAGGCTTTTCATCAGCAGACTCAGCTGCAGATGATTCGTCTTCTTTTTTAGCTTTGGTTACAGCTTTCTTCTTTTCAGCTACAGGTTTATCTGCTGCCGCTTTCTTCTTTTCGGCTGAAGGCTTTTCTGTTGCTGCCTTTTTCTCGGCATTCTTTACGGATTGCTCGCGCATTTTTTCCATATTGATTGCAGCCCCCAAAATATCACCCAAGCTCGCGCCACTGTCGGAAGAACCATATTCAGCCATGGCTTCTTTTTCTTCCTTGATTTCACGAGCTTTGATGGACAATTGGATACGGCGTGTCTTTTGATCAATGGATGTCACTAAGGCGTCCACCCGTTCATCAACCGCAAACCGACTAGGCTTTTGCTCCATCCTCTCGCGGGAAAGATCACCCTTCTTGATGAAACCCTTTGCGCCACTTGCAACCTTTACTTCAAGCCCTGTTTCCAGCACTTCAGTCACGGTACATGTCACAATTTCACCAACTTTGATGACTTCTTGAGAGGCTACAAAAGGATCACCCGTTAATTGCTTAACACCCAAAGCGACTCTTTCTTTCTCCACATCAATATCCAAAAGTTTGGCCTTGATCATGTCCCCTACTTTGTATTGGCCAAGGGCTTCTTCTCCATTTTGGCCCCAAGCAAGATCAGAGATATGGATCATGCCATCAATTTCAGGACCTAAGCCCACAAATAGACCAAATTCCGCGATATTCTTGATGGCCCCTTCGATCACATCCCCAACCTTATGGCCGTTTGCAAATTCCATCCATGGATTTGAGGAACATTGGCGCATGCTAAGGCTGATGCGACGCTTGTCAGCATCTATATCCAAAATCTTTACCTGGATTTTTTCACCCAAAGTGACAACCTTATTAGGATTGATGCTTTTCTTGGACCAGCTGAGTTCGGATACATGGATTAGACCTTCAATACCAGGTTCAAGCTCCACAAACACCCCATAGTCAGTGATATTTGTGATTGTGCCTTCCATAACAGTGCCAGCAACATAGCGGGATGCTACTTCTTTCCATGGGTCTTGCTCGAGTTGCTTGATACCCAAGGAAATACGTTGAGATGCCGCATCAAACTTGATGATTTTAGCTTCAATGGTTTGTCCGAGTTCCAACGCTTCTGTTGGGTGGGATAAACGCTTCCAAGAAATATCTGTTAAGTGCAGCAAACCATCAATGCCGCCTAGATCAACGAAAGCGCCGTAATCAGTGATGTTTTTGACAACACCCTTGATGACTTGTCCTTCGGATAGGTGAGACATTAATTCTGTGCGGCTTTCAGCCCGAGATTCCTCGAGAATTGCCCGGCGGGAAACCACGATATTTCCGCGAACACGATCCATTTTCAAAATCTGGAATGGTTGCTCAATACCCATAATGGATGTTGGATCCTTGATAGGGCGGAAATCCACCTGGCTACCTGGCAAGAAAGCGATGGTGCCTGCAAGATCAACGGTGAATCCACCCTTGACGCGGTTGCAAATGGTTCCCATAACGCGTTGGTTTTCCAAATGAGATTTCTCGAGATCACTCCATACAGCTTCACGACGCGCGCGTTCAAAGCTGAGGACGCTTTCCCCATCCCGGTTTTCCATGCGTTCAACATAGATCTCAATCACATCCCCTGGGCGGACTTCCACATGGGCAGACTTGAATTCCTGCAAGGGAATCCGACCTTCTGATTTTAGGCCCACGTCAATAATGACCATGTCCTTTTCAATTTTTAGGATTTTTCCCTTCACAACCTTTCCATCGAAAGATTTAGATCCGGATAAAGACTCCTCTAAAATTTCTGCGAAATTTTCTTCGGGTAATAGTTTTTCAATAGACATATTAATTCCTTTCTTAGTTACTGCCGTTTTGATTAAACAACAGGGCAGAACGGCCTGGTTTTAGAATATGGGAAGTACCGGAAAAAACGCAAAACGCTTAGGTTTGACTATCCATCATCTTAAGAGCGAACTATAACTGCCTACCGGCCATATTACAGGGCTTCCCAGAAAATGCAATAGACGTTTATGAAGTAATAGCTATCAGACCACCCTATAGCGTCTATGGGCGAAAGCCGGGGTCTATGGAACGCTAACGCGGGCAAGATCTTGAATGGTGTTCATTCCCTCGGACCCCGACTTTCGTCGGGGTCCGAGAGGGTATGGAGCGGTTGAAAAATATAAATCATTCCTCCTTATCCACCATCCCTCTTAACAAACCATCCCTCTTAACAAACCATCCC
>CAYOCE010000041.1:2647-12041 GCA_964402405.1 uncultured Hyphomicrobiales bacterium
TTCCTCCTTATCCACCATCCCTCTTAACAAACCATCCCTCTTAACAAACCATCCCCTCGGAGGAGGGGATAGTTAGAGATCATATCGTATCAAATCCTCCAGAGGTTGTTCTTTGACAATCCACTTATACCCCTGTTCATTTACGAGGATGATCCCCGGAAGGGTGTGTTTGTTGGAGTTGTCAGCCAGAGTATAGTTATAAGCTCCCGTTGAAAAAACAACCAACGTATCATTTCTTTCAAGCAACGGAAGCTGAATATTTTCAATGAGTACATCTCCAGATTCGCAGCATTTTCCCACAATTTTATAGGGAGTCGCCCCATAGGGATCGTGCATCTTATTGGCCACAACGGCTGTATATTTTGCCTGATACAGGGCAGGGCGAATGTTGTCCGTCATACCGCCGTTAACAGCCGCATATATAAGATTTTCAGAGACTTTTTTAATCACGCCTACCTTGTAAATAGTGCATCCCGCGTCACACACCAAGGATCTTCCAGGCTCGAGCATCAGGTGGGGCAGGGGAAGTTCATAGGCAGTGGCTAGCTCCACAAGCTCTGTTGCGATGCGTTTGATAAAGGTATCAATGGGAATGGGATTGTCTTGGGGAGTATATCGCACCCCTATCCCCCCGCCGATGTTCAATTCTTGACAGACAATATTGTGGGTCTTTTTGAGTTTATGAAGATACCCTAGCATGACGGAAAGACCGATGGAATATTCCTCTAGGACAAACAGTTGGGATCCCAGATGGTAATGAATGCCTCTGAAATCTATTAGGGGATGGGCATTGAGGCGACTAATAAAGGTCATCGTTTTCTCATCAACAGGAAGTCCAAATTTTGAGAGTTTCACCCCTGTTGTAATATGCTTATGGGAAGACACCACAATCTCAGGATTAAGGCGTACTAGAACCGAACATTTTTTTTGAAGCTTTTGCGTGATCTCTGAGATCATTTCAGCCTCGTCTTCGCTATCGATAATGATGCGATGGACTCCATTTTGAATGGCATAAAGGAGCTCTTCTTCGGATTTGTTGTTGCCGTGAAAAATCATATTGGAAAAGGGAACGCCTGCTTGGGAGGCCACATAAATTTCCCCTATGGAGCACACATCAAATCCTATACCCTCTTGCTGCATCAGAACACAAATGGATAGGTTTTGGAGCGCCTTTGACGCATAGTAAATTCTACTAGAGCCCGGATAATACTGGGAGAGGGCGTCTTTGTAGTCGTGGATCCTGTCGTGAATCCTGACCTCATCCAGGACATAAATGGGGCGAGTGGAAAGACGGGCTAGAGAGACAAGATCAGTATTGTGGAGAAAGAGATGCCCATCATCATGTATGTGATAATGATCTCCCTTTTGAAATACAGGGTCATTGTCTTGTATATAACTGGTATCCTCCTTTTTAAACACGTTGCCTGGATTCATTTTTTGTCCCTCCATTTTCTTCACTGTGCTTTTTTAGAAGGATACCAGTGTCAGGGCTTTTTGCAAGGCAAATTCTATATTGCTTCATGAAAGCTGAATGGAGCTGTGGAAGGCGTAAGGGTGGTGGTAATCATGAGATTCATCATTTTCTTCCTTAGAACAGCTTCTGCCCATTAGGTACAGATGGATTTGGACCAATTAGGCAAACAGCCCCATTGGAATCAGGAAAACCCACCAACAAAAATTCAGAAATAAATCCCCCAATATTTCGAGGGCCCAAATTCACACACCCCACAACAGCCCTCCCCATTAAGGTTTCAGGAGTGTAATGGACCGTGATCTGGGCGGATGTTTGCTTAATCCCGATAGTTGGTCCAAAATCTACCCAAATTTTATAGGCAGGTTTTTTGGCCTTGGGAAATTCTTCCACCTTCACCACTGTACCGGAACGTAGTTCTACTTTTTCAAAATCTTCATATTGAATGGTCTGCATTATAATTTCTCTGTTAACTGAAAATAAAGTTTGTCTTTTTCATCTTCTACATAGAAAGTGTTTTTAATACAAGGAGATTTATCATGCCCTATAAAACGAATAAAGATTTGCCTGAAGTTATTCGGAAACATTTACCTGCGCATGCTCAAGACATTTATCGAGAGGCCTTTAACAATGCCTTTGAACAATATAAAGATCCTGAGAAAAGAAGAGACGATGCATCCTTCGAAGAAGTGGCCCATCGGGTTGCCTGGAGTGCTGTTAAGAAAAAATATACTAAAAAAGAAAATGGAGACTGGGCAGAAAAGTAGGGCTAGTCCTTACCAATTGCCGAGTCCTATTCCCCCTATACCCATATTTGCTCCCCCTATGGGGATACCGCCTGTGCCACTCATCCCCATACCGCTCATGCCCATGCCACTCATATTTGGCATCCCTATTCCCATGTTGGATCCGGGTATATAGCCGCTGCTACTCATGCCAAAGCCGACCCCAACCCCAGCGCTAGTGATAGCGGCGTTTGCCATTTGTAATTTGGGGGCTAACAAGGCTAATTGCTGATGGGTCATCATGGGAACTTGCTGACTGAGCCCATTTAAGTATGATGTGAGTACAGAAATTTGCTCAGTAACCACCTGGACTGTGACTTGTGTCGACGGTAGACTTCCGCTTGCTCCCCCTAATAATTGAGTTTGCACCTGCGTTAAGGTTTGATAAATCGTATATCCTTGTGAAACACTCGAGATAAATGGCAGTCTACTTTGTAAATTTTGCAGCTGCATAACAATTCCTTGAAGCTGAGTTTGAACAGTCATAGAGGTTTGAGATTGGGTTGTGAGCATGGCGAGTTGTTGCTGTAATGGCCCATTACATCCTTTTAAAAATAATGATCCACTAATAATAGAAATAGAAATTGCTATGAATCTAAAATACCTGCCCATATAAATACCCTAATTATTATTTTTATATTTCTATATTATCAAATATTTGTTTATTTTTAAAGGATATTTTTATTTTATCTATCTGATTAATCGAAATCTTTAGTTTAGGGTCTGCTGTGATTTTAAAAATACTATAAAATGTGAATAACTTTATAGAAAAGTTAAGTGCTTATTTTAAAAAAACATGCAAATTGAAACTCTCATCCTCAAGCTCTACTTAACCAACCGAAATCGTTCTAGTAGCAGGTCTTTCCGAAAGGGGTTCAGGGCATGTTTTTCCAAGAAATATCCGGTTAACTTTAGGGCTTGATCATACTGAGACACATCTCCTGAAGTGCCTTGAGTTAAAAAGGCTGGGAGTATTAATAGCTGGGGAGCGTAGGGCAATCCAATCTCTTTAGACACAGCTCGGCCTGTTTTAGGGGAAACATAGAGCAGATCATGGGTAGAGCCTGTCACCGCACATTCCGTTAAACTAAGGCCAAATCCCAATTCCCGCAGCAAGAAGATTTCAAACCGAATATAGTCCTCCAGCCATTGAGTATTGTTTTTAAGATCTTCAATCAGGTCTAAAAAACGAGCATATAGGTTGGGGTGGGGCTCTCGCTCCGCAAGAACAATACTTAACAGATCTGATGCAATCTTAAGGGCACCCAAGGGGCCATGGCTTTGGAGTAAATGGGGCAGGGGGCTATGGAGTAGCTCGAAATCAAAGAACCCCAGCTGATCATTTAGACGAGCGTTCCACGTCACATTCACCAAGTTCCCAACCTCAATGACGGCCCGATTCTTCTTAGATTTTGCGCCCCGGAATAACCCTGAGCACAACCCCATATCAGGGGTTAACACATGAACAATAGCCGATGTCTCGCCAAAGGGACGTTTGGATAAGATAATTGCGGGACTAGACCATTCAAGCATGGGATTTCTCTGAAAAAAATATAGAAACCCTATTCCTCATCTTCAGGAATATCAGGGGATTCTGTCATGCCGTCACTGACGGGAATGGTATAGACATCCGTCATCCAGCGGTGGAGGTCCACTTGCTGGCACCTCTCGGAACAAAAGGGACGCCATTCCGTCATAGGGAGTTTGCCGCAAATAGGACAATGCTTCATGGAAAAGGGGGTTTTGTTGATCATGGTAAGCCTAACGGATTTTGCAAAAGGTTATAGGTTTCAAAGAGGGGAAGTCCCTGGACATTGGAAAAGGATCCATTGATTTGTTTGATGAAATGCCCCGCAAAGCCCTCGGGGTCATAGCCACAGGTGTTCATCCATTCATTGCCGGCAGCATAATCGCTTAGTTCATTTTCAGAGAGTTTTTTAAAGGTGATCACTGTTTTGACCGTGCGATGTTTCTTGATGCCCGTGGGCAGGATTAGACAAAGAGAGGTATACACCTGATGGCGCTTGCCCGATAATAATATCAACCGCGGCACGGCATCAAAAATGCTATTAATAGGTGAAAGGATACGTCGGCCACAAGCAATCACTGTATTGGCCGAAAAAATGATGGCGTTTGGATGAAGGGATTGAGCAGCCATGGCCTGGGATCCTGCACGTCGCAGGGAAAATTGTACAGGCAAATCGAGTTTATCAGGGGAACTTAGAAAGGGGTCGGGACTCACCACATCAGGGGTAACTCCAATTTTCTTCAGATGGGGAAGGTACTTAGGTCCAGAGGCCAAAACGAGGGGAAAGGCAGCGCGCATACCGAGCCCCTGTTATTTATGGCGGAAAATAATACGGCCCTTAGTCAAATCATAGGGGGTCATTTCAACGGTTACTTTGTCGCCCGCTAAAACACGAATACGATTTTTGCGCATCCGTCCTGAGGTGATTGCCAAAACCTCGTGACCATTTTCTAATTTTACCCGAAAACTTGCGTTGGGGAGTAATTCAACAACTTCGCCTTCAAATTCTAATAAATCTTCTTTTGCCATTTATAAAAGTCACATTCTTTCTACTGTTATAGACACCTAGTTTCCTCTTAAGACCACCCCGGCGAAAGCCGGGGTCCAGGTGCCTTGAATATTATTCTCACTTTATGGATCCCGACTTTCGTCAGGATGGTTCTCAAAAGAACTCTTCACCGTAAAGTAAATCTCATCATGCGTAGTATGCTTTCAAAAAGCAACAAAAAAAATGGGTGAGAAACATCATATTGTTCCCCACCCATTTTTTATACTCCTCATCCTTCAAACTGTGGATCGTTAAATTGACTGATCCACGCATTTCATTTGTGGATCATTACCTATCGGTTCGGGTACCTTCGTCGGGCATGTACTATAGTACACTATCCCTCCTCGGTCCCTCATTTAACTTCCCACATTTTGAAATACTGTGGGTATAGTTCGTATGGATATTACGCACCAGCTGCAGCTTCAACCTCAGCTTCTTCCATTTTTACAGGCTTTCCTTCCAAGTCGAAAAGTTCCACCTTGGCATCCTTACGGAGACCATCAAAGAATTCCATCAAAGCTTCTTGCATCTTCAATTGACGCAATTGTGCGGATGCTTCTTCAAAGCTAGGAGCTTCAGACATCTTGCTGTCCACAACTTGAACAATGTGCCATCCAGCGCTGGTTTTAACCGGATCAGTAAAGCTTGTTGCTCCGGGCTTCAAGATGAAGATAGCTTCTGCAAATTCAGGACCTGCAACTTTTTCCGCCTTCTTCCTGGAGAATGTCCCCAAGATTCCGCCACTCTTCTTGCTAACAGTATCAATGGAATGCTTTTCAACTAGCTGATCAAAGTTTGCACCGCGGGCTGCTGACAACTCAGCGGCAACCTTCTTAGCAGTGGCCTCATCAGCCAACAAGATATGCTTTGCAGTCACAACTTTTTCCGCCTTGAAGTGCTTGATCAATTGATCATAAAGCGTACGAATGTCGGAATCCTTAACCCTTTCTTCAGCCTTACGCTTCAGAGCAATCTGAGTCTTAGCCATCTCCTTACAACGTTTTACTTCTTCTTTTAATTCTTTGTCATCGTCCTTGACAGCCTTTTCAATTTCTTTTTCAAGCAATTTCTTGGCAACGATCTCATCACGTAACAACTCGCCGAGCTTGCGACCCTCAACGACTGTCTCCAAAGAAACTTCTTTTAATTCTTTGGAAAGAGCTTTCATTTCCTCCAGATCCTTAATACGAATCTTTTCACCCCTTACAGTTGCAACAACAGTGTCCTTGTTATGGTGATGGCCTTTATGATGATGTTCTTTAGTAGCTTTCTCAGTCTTAGCCGCAACGTCTTCCATTCCAGCATATATAAGCCCTAGTGCCGCAAAGCAGCCTAAAATCAAATTTTTCTTCATTTCAATACCCTTACGTTAAAACATTAATAATCCCATGATGCCCAACTTTTCTCTAAAATTCAAGCATAATCTACCTGTTTTTTAAATATATTTTAATTTTGGTAGCAGATTTTTCTAATCTACGGCCTAGATCACTGTTGGGAGATCATCAGGATCATAAGAAGGGACATATCTCTGTGAGGAGGATCTTGTTCCTTCAGGTCTAGCGGCAGCTGGAAGCCGTGATTGAATAGTTAACGGTTTGGAGCACTCAAGATGACAGGAGTCAAGATTTTCTGGAGTACAAACCTCTACTGTTCTTCCGTTTTCTTTTAATTGGCATGCTCCTCCTGGAAGTATTTTTATGTAAAAACGAAGAGGGTCCCGCAAATCATATTCACAAGTGAGAAGATGCCCCTGTCGACTGTTCCGAAAATAGACGGCGGATAACTTAGTTTCTCTGTCTCCTCTATTATAATCTCCCTTGAAAGAATTAGTGTTATAGCAAGATCTATTTAAATCATCGCCGCAATACGCCAATCCTTGGAAAGATCTATCTTTCAAAACATGCACTATATCAGCGACTGATGCAGGACAGCTAATGGTTGGAATTTTAATTTCATCAGCTGCAACTGTTAAAGTAATATTACTTAATATGGCTAAATAAATTACGGACTTTAATTTCATTTTTATCCCCCCTGAGTTTATTTTTATAGTGTGACATTTGGGTAATTTAGTGTCAAGAAATAGCATGGAAATCACCAGGCTAGCTCATGGAGCAAAATCACCAAAAAGAACGATTTTCCAAAAACGCTATTGAAACTTATTTCCCAAGGCATTATAAACAAAACTTACGGGCGCTCGTAGCTCAGCTGGATAGAGCACAAGATTCCTAATCTTGGGGTCAGAGGTTCAAGTCCTCTCGGGCGCACCATTTTTCTTTCTATACATATCTTCTGAAATAAATGACATCACTTACCTATTTAAAATTTCTTCTAAGATCTCCCCAGGGTCGTGACCTGATTCTATGGGCGCCTGTTGCATTAGGATGCGGGATTTCTTTGTATTTTCAACTGATTCAGGAGCCCTCCTGGACCCTGGGATTGATATGTCCTTTCTCATTTTTTATTTCCCTCTTTCTGAAAACCCTTAATCCCATGTTGATCCGCCTTTGGTATTTTATCTTTTTGGCAGCTCTTGGTTTTTCCATTGCTCAATTTAAGGCGATTTCTTTGAATACCCCTATGCTCAAGAAGACTGTTTTTACAGAGTCTATAGAGGGCGTGGTTCAGGATATTGACCATACAAGCCGAGGTCTAAAGTTGTTGGTGAAGGTGAATGCCATCAGGGATTTTCCTGATGCCCTAAAGATACCAGAAAAAGTTAGTCTTCGATTAAATGGAAGGATTTCGCCGGAGATTTCTATTGGGTCTGTGATTGAAGCCAAAGCTAAACTGTTTCCCGTTGAGGATGCTCTCGTACCTGGGGGGTTTGACTTTAAACGAAGGGCCTATTTTTTAGGGATTGGAGCATCTGGGATTATTTACAAAATACAGCAGGTTGAAAATCCCTCCTCTCGATCCTGGGTATTTTGGATTAAAAATCTTAGAAAAAACATTACAGCTACTTTATATAGAACATTACCAGGACCAACAGGGTCAATCGCAAGTGCCCTCATTACGGGAGAGAAGGGGCGAATTCCTCCTGCCTTACGGGATGCTTTTGCAGATGTGGGGATCGCCCATATTTTGGCGATTTCAGGGCTGCACCTTAGCTTGGTAGGGGGGTTGATTTTCTTTGTGATTCGGCGGGGTCTTGCCTTTGTTCCCTCCTTTTCCCTGAGGCATAATACGAAAAAATGGGCGGCCTTTTTATCCATTTTTGCCGCGTTTTTTTATTTGCAAATTTCAGGCGGGGCAACCCCCATTCAACGGGCCTTTTTAATGTTCCTCGCAGCGATGGTTGCCATCTTACTGGATCGACAAATCCTAACCCTACGGACGGTGGCCATTGCTGCCTTTGGTATCTTGTGTGTTGTCCCAGAGTCCCTGATGATGCCCAGTTTTCAATTGTCTTTTGCGGCTGTGGTGGCCCTGATTTCTATTTACGAAAATGGATTTTTTAGGCGATTTCTGAATAGGGATCAGGGGTATTTTAAGAAGGTCGTTTTTTATATTGTGGGAATGCTCGGCACCACAGTTATGGCGTCCCTAGCTACCATGCCCTTCACCATTTATCACTTTCACAAATTCACAGGGCTGGGGTTGATGGGGAATCTTTTGGCCATTCCGTTACTGTCCTTTTGGATCATGCCCCTGGCCATTGTAGGAGTGATTTTGATGCCTTTTGGCTTTGCAACGACCCCTCTGGAATTAATGGGGAAGGGGATTGACTGGATGATTCGGGGGGTGGATTTTATCACGCAGCACTCTGGGTTTATTTACCAGATTTCTCCATCGCCAGCCTGGGGCTTTGGAGCAGCGATTTTCGGGGGGCTTATGCTGTGCTTACTTCAAGGCAAGAAACGGTTTTTAGGGTTGATGGGAATCATTCTATTTTTTATTTCTCTATTCTTTCATAATGCTCCTCAAATTTATATCAGTGCTGATCTAAAAACCATTGCCTTTATGACCCCAGACGGAAAGCTTGCCATTAATAAAGCCAGACACAATACGTTCATGGGAAATGTATGGTCCTCGTGGGCGGGGATCAAAGCATCCAACGTGGTTCGGTTTCAAGATTTGGACAGTATTAAATGCAATGAAGATCTGTGCCAATTTAAAGTTGGGGAGAAGAAGGTTGTTTACCTGAAAGACCTCCGGGGATTTTCTGAGGTCTGTCAGGAGGCTGATATATTGATATCCCAAGAACCTTTACGCGGGTTGCGTTACAAATGTCCGTCTGCGCAATTTATTATGGATCGGTTTGATGGCTGGAGAAATGGATCCTATGTGATGTGGGTCAAGGATGTTTTGAGAGTATTGAGCGCGCGTGACGTAGGCGGCAGGCGGTGGGGTGGTATAAAACGTATGAGGGGTGTTTCTAAAGGATAAATGCATCTGCCCAAAATGACCACATGGACAAACCATCTGGTCAAATTGACGTTATAGATTTGGTCAAATTGGCGTTATAGATTTGGTCAAATTGGCGTTATAGATTTGGTCAGAATGGCATCAACATATAAAGAACAGAGACTACTACAGAGATTACCATAGACTATCTCTCATAA
>CAYOCE010000042.1:0-11899 GCA_964402405.1 uncultured Hyphomicrobiales bacterium
GGGATGACAGTATAGGAGAGCTACCGCTCGAGGGGCCGGGACGATGAAAAAGTAGGCTACTTAATCCCTCCCATACTTGGGTTCCATATTCTCTAGTGACTCTGCTACTAATAGATCATCGTGGTAATGAGGACCTGTGTGAGAAATGGGAAAATCAATCAACCTAGGACTATCATCCGCATTTACATATTCATGGCGACCCACGGGCCCTTTCGATTGTAATCGGCCCCCATTTTCCAAATAGGCTCCATGTCCATTTTTCCCATGACTGAGTATAACCACATCCGCAAATCGTTCCTCTGGAGGGTGGTCTATCTGTGCGTATGTTAAGATTTCAAAATGAGGAGCCACAGAAATCTGGGGAAGGTGCCGAGGACCGCGAGGCTTTGTTATTTCTGGGTTTGCAAGACCATAAGTAAAATAGTGAGAATAGGCATCCATGGCATCTTTCCTTGATAGACCAAGGTCAATATAGGGGATAATACCCAGGGTAATACCTGGGCAACTGATTCTGCTTTTGCCTTTTAAATAAGGGGTTCCGGGGCAGGGAAGATGGCCATATTTTTTTTTATAATGGGCCAAAATAGCCATTAGAATTTGCTGCTTTTTTCGGGTTTCTTTGATATCTGTGGTAAGGCGAAAATGTCCCAAAAAAGAAATAGATACACTGCTGATAATCCCAACAATCATTAGGACAATGGTCATTTCAATGAGGGTAAATCCCCGTTTATTTTTTAAACCTGAAAATAAAGGACGCATGCAGGTTTGTCTCCTTTTAAATAAAATGCTCCATCTCTGATGCATTCGCCCGAATGATTCTGCCCATCTCGGGCCTGGATGCGTCCATGATAAGGGTCTGGACTATCATTTTTCTGCAGGATTTGCAGCGCTTGTTGAGGGGTTAGCAATCCTCCTGTTGTTCGCTTGCTATTTGGCTTGCCCACGATAAACCATAAGCCTTTTAGGTCGTCGGGATCGGACTCTATGGTTACACATCCTTGAAAAACAGCTGAAGGAACCCCTTTCGAAGATCCAAGGGTTTCTCCCTCTGGCTTTCCCACATTCTCAATTAACCCACTGGCAGAGAGGTGTCGCCAAAATTTTCCGGCATCCCTACTAGGATCCAGTCCATCCCCAGTGATTTCCCCATCTCCATCCCCGTTGGGTAAATCTGGATCAATCAGTGAAGAAGCCATTCCAAAATCTCCAGGAAGGGCATTATATTTTTCTATAAACTGAAAATAGGCACCCCTGTATTGATTAATCTGATGCTCAAGGCTGCGGAGTTTTGCATTTTCCAAAAGCCCATAACCCTTAAGTGTAAGGCTGGTGAGTAATCCTAAAACCATTAGAACAATAGCCATTTCAATGAGGCTGAACCCTAATTTCTTGGATGGATATTGTTTTCTGTAATGTCGATACTTCATTTCATATTCTTTCTTTTTCAGGTTGTAGAGTGTCGCCTATCTTTCGCGGATCTTTTGTGTATTTTTGATAGAGGCGCTGGTCGCTGGGATGCAATTCAGGGGCTTTTAAAATAGTTGCCCGTAAGAAAATCACCAACTCAACAATGGATTCTTCAAGTCGTTTGCCTTGGGTAAAAAAACTAAAGGGGGTATCTTCCGTTCCCGGGATGCCGGCTGCTATGCTGCTAGCACCTTCCTGCATGAGTCCCCCCAAAATCACCACTTCCCCTGATTTCATCCGTAGAACCGAATCAATTTCACGCACAGCGACAATAGGAATTTCAGATTTGATGGTGTTCTCATCTTTAACATTCATTTGTTTGGCCATTAGCCTGACCGCTGGATCCTCCTTCATACCCGTGATTCGAGTAATAGTAGGGCGTAGATTCAGTGTAATTTCCTGGGATTCAGGGTCAATTGCGGGATGCACGACCATAATAAACCCCACGGGAATTGTTTGAATTTTGCTAGAGGCTGTTAGTTGGGATAACTCTTCATTGCGCTGAAATAAATGTTGACGATCATACTGTATTTGAAAAAACACTTGATTTTCCGCAACTTTCAGCAAAGCACTTTGATTATTGATAACGGTTAACCGGGGGCTTGAAAGGGTTCGAACGGTTCCAAAAGTTTCCATCAATTGTAAAATAGCGGCCATATCTTTGCCCTTGATGGTAAGGGACATTACATCATCGGCTGCTGGGAGACCCCCTAAAAAAGAGGCCCCATGGACCGCATCCCCCAGGGAGGCATTAAAACTGATGGCCTTTCCAAAAATATTGCGCCAATTAATCCCACTTTTGTACTCATCTTTTAGGGCGACTTCGATCACTTTAGCCTCAATCAAAATCTGGGCAGATAGAGAGTTTCTGAGCTTATCCAAAAAGATTTGAATAATTTTATGATGCTGGGACGTCCCATAAAAAATCAGAAATCCAGCTTGCTTATTTAGGGAATAATAGGGGTTTGTCTCATGCCTATGGGAATCTTTAATTCTGTCTGCAGAATCATTCCTAGATATTTCCTGATAGACTACACCCTGTAATTTTGGTTGAGGAACCATTTCATCCAACGTCATTTTTTTCACCAGGTCATTTAAATTCGATTCTATGTCCTCCCAAAAGGATGTCTTGTTTTCCCCCTTCAAAGAAGTCGTGGAACTATTGCCCAAATTTCCTTGGGATTCATTGGTATTTAGAATGCCTGTACTAAGAGAAGTCACATTTTGGTTGGACCGAATCAGAGTTAAAAATGGCAAAGAATAAAGATCAACATAGGGAGTATCTTCCTGAATTTGGATATGATTTGGGTGAAGAGTAATCCTAAGATTTGCAAGGCTACAAATTTCCTCTAGGGCATCCATGAAAGGATGGGACTCTGCTTGATACGTAATCCTTGGATCCCCCTGAAAGGAAAAGATAATGGGGGTGCCTACGTCAGCTGCAAGCTCTTTTAAAGCCTCTTTCAACGACGACGAAGGGGTAATATGAATCGTTACAGAAGGGCCTCGATTTTTAGAGATAGGCGCAACAACCTCCGTTTTTATTTCATTAGGTGGTGGACTCGAAAGATCCTGAAAATCACTTCGTTTTAAACGCAACGACGGATCATGAATGTTCCCTGAGTGAAAGGGGGCACATCCCTGAACCATCAGAAAAATTGCTAAAAAAATTATATTTATCAATGTATTGTAATCAAATTTCATCATCTTTCCCCAAAAAACAAATCATATATATCATAATTTTTATAAATTAAAAGGATAAAATTACTTTTTTCTGAAAATTTTGTAAGAGGTACAGATATAAGGGGATTTTAATAGCGCGTGGCGCGATCTTTCTACGCTCTTCATGAGGAATCATCCCCCTACTTCGCGCAGAAGCATCAACTTAAGGAAATTTCTTAGAGATAAGCTTTAAAATAAAGGGGAGATGTAGACTTAAAATCAGGTAAGCTTCCTATATCATAGATCTATTCATAAGATCTGTGTTTAAGAAAAATTTTAGGGGGTGACGAGGGGGTCTTTTCATTTTACCACATATCGCAAAATACATGGTTCTTGATCTGTATGGCAGAAAATCTTCAATTCGTCAATAAGATAATTCAGCTTTTACAATTATTTTTTTACAATTTTTGCATTTTATAACTTGACAGCCATTTTGAAAACCCTTAAATATGGCATAACGCATATATGCGATGTTGGGAGACACCCTTCGCCCCCCCCCTCTCTCTATCCCCCTATTTTAAAAAGCATAAAGCTAAGATGATTTTTCTTATAAATCCTTGGATTTAGTTTCCCGTTTTTTCCTTAGGTTTATGCCTATGTGCTACAGTGAGAGTTTGCCTAGTGCTTTTTCTGATTTTTATATTCTGAAATTAAGAAGAACGCTTTTCATGCGTCGGTCGTGAAAGGTAAGTAGTCCCACCAGATTGGGGGTGTGATACCTTTGTGGTCCCAGGAAAGCTAAAGGGTTTGTTTTGTAAGCTTCGAACAGCTAAATAGGCAAAGATTTGGGCCTCCATGGCTTGATTGTTCCAGCCTATTTGGTCAGCCGTGAATATGGCAACAGCCCCTAATTTTTTTGTCAGGCGTTCCTTTAGTTCCTCTAAAATAACAGGGTTATACCACCCACCCCCTGTTAGGATCCAAGTTTTAGGGACGTTGATATCCAGTAAATCAAGGCTTTGAACAATGGTATCTGCGGTAAAGGCCTCAAGGGTTCTGCATGCATCCTGGATTGATAAAGAATCCAACTCGGGAACCAACTGTAAATCCCCAATGTCTAGGGCTTTTGGAGGGGGCATCTGAAAATAATTTTGGGAATTTTTGATAATGGATTTTTCATAAAGAGCTGCAAAAGCTTGGTCATTAACAACCCCTTTTGATCCATATTTGCCATCCACATCCATGTTTTCTGCCCCATGGGTACGTCTTCGAATGAATTGATCAATCAGGCCATTTCCAGGACCCGTATCAAATCCAATCAGGTCCAATTCATTCGTGCTTTGAACAACCGTCATGTTGGAAATTCCCCCACAATTTACCCCAATCAAAGGGGTTTTAGCATCCCTGGTTGCGAGGGCCTGATGATAAGCAGGGGCAAAGGGGGCCCCAAATCCACCAGCCTTGATATCATTGCTGCGAAAATCATTAACAACCATGATCTGCAGGTGATCGGCTAGATCTTGACCATTTCCCACAATGACAGAAATTCCTTTAGAAGGTTGATGAAACATGGCCTGCCCATGATATCCCACGACATCAATTTGAGAAGCTTCATATCCTGTTTTTTCCAACAATTGAGTAACGGCCTGGGCATGAAGCATGGTGGATAGATAAATTACTGCCTCTAAGGTAATGGGATGGTCGGGTTGTTCATGAAGATACCAGGATAATTCTTTGATTTTGTCTTGTATGTCAGTTTTTGAAAGTCCTAGTTCTTTTCTTAGATAATCTTCTAAAGCTTGGGGATAACAGGATTCTGCCTTAGCCATACTCCCACCCGCTGTTCTGATTGCATACTCTGCAGCCTTCAAAAGGATTCTAGTTTGGGGATCATAAGAAAGAGATATGTCCCCTATTTCATTGATGATTAAAGATCCATCTGTTTCGAGAAGGGCCGCATCAATACCATCCATGGAGGTACCACTCATGAGGCCTATACTAAACATATGCCCTTCCCCTGTTTTGAAATAGTTTGGGCATAGTTACAATCCTTTATACGTAATATTTCCAGCAAAATCCAAATGGGACCACATGTTTTTAATATCAAAGACTAACCCTCCCTGGGGAAGAAGTTCTCGGAAGGTCTCTTCTGAAAAATCCGTATATCCCTCATGGGAAACGGCACCAACGATGACATCATAGTTGGATTTTTGATCGAGGGATTCAATCAGGTCCATACCAAAGAATTTTTTAACCTCTCCAGCATTTGCCAAGGGATCGTGAACAAATATCTGATGTCCTTTTTTCTTCAAAGCATGAATAACATCAATAACCTTGGAATTTCGAAGGTCTGGTACATTTTCTTTGAAAGTCATCCCCAGAATCAGAATACGGGCAGGATTTTCAAGGGAGTTTTGAATAATTTCCTCATGAATTCTGCCCGCAACAAAGGGGCCCATGGATTCATTAATATCCCGACCCGCGAGCAATACGCCTGGATCAATCCCCACCTTTTGGGCAGCCTCTACCAGGTAATAAGGATCTACGCCAATGCAATGCCCCCCAACGAGTCCAGGGGCAAAAGGTAGAAAATTCCACTTGGTTTTAGCAGCCTCCAAGACATCATAAATAGAAATCCCCATCTTGGAAAAAATCACCGTAATTTCATTCATGAAGGCAATGTTGATATCCCGTTGCGTGTTTTCAATAACCTTAGAGGCTTCGGCAGTACGGATATCTCGCGCCATGAAAACGTTACCCCCATTGATCTTTCCATAGAGAGTCTCTAAAATATTGGCAGTCTTAGGGGTATCCCCCGCTACAACTTTGGTAATTTTATCAACGGTATGATGTTTATCGCCAGGATTCATACGTTCAGGAGAGTACCCCAAGAAAAAATCCACCCCATATTTTAGGCCTGATACTTTTTCCAAAATAGGCCCACAAAAGTCTTCGGTGATGCCTGGATAAACGGTGCTTTCATACACAACGATGGATCCTTTTTTAAGCGCCTTCCCTACGATTTGGGACGCAAGGTCAAGAGGTCCTAAATCTGGTTTATAATCATCCGTAATAGGGGTGGGGACCGTGACAATGTAGATATCCTTTCCCTTGATATCCTCTGTCGATGTTGTGAATGTCATTAACGATGCTCTAAGGCTTTCCTCAGATACCTCATGGGTACGGTCATGTCCTTTTTTTAATTCATCCACGCGCGGTTGACTGATATCATATCCTACGACGTGATTATGCTTTGCCAAATGAATGGCCAGGGGAAGACCTACATAGCCAAGGCCGACAACAACAACTTCGTAATTCGTATCCATTAAGTAGTTCCTTTATTTTTTCTTGGAATTTTTTAAGACGGTTCTGCTTTTGAAAAAGTCATCTCCAACTTGTCCTTCACGGTCAATGCCCTCTAGGGTTATAACCTTTAAAATCGTAATGCAGAGGATTTTAAGGTCTAAAACAAGCGACCAATGATCTACATACCATACATCTAGCTTAAATTTCTGATCCCAGTCAAGATTGTTGCGCCCATTAATCTGGGCCCAGCCTGTAATTCCAGGACGCATATCATGCCTTCGGAATTGCTCCTCTGTGTAATGATCTCGATACTCTGTTAGGAAAGGTCGAGGGCCTACCAAGCTCATTTCCCCCTTTAGGACATTAATCAAGCTAGGAATCTCATCCAGACTGGTCATGCGAAGAAGATTGCCATACCGCGTGATTCGTTTTTCATTGGGTAATAAATCCCCTTTCGCATTCGTGATATTCTTCATCGTCCGAAATTTGATAACGGTAAAAGGCCTTCCTTTAAATCCCAGTCTTTTTTGAAGAAAGAAAATTGGTGTACCTAGAAAGGACATCGACAGAAGGCATACCATAACCAAAATAGGGGATAGCACCACTAATATAAGGATACTTACGACAACATCAATTATTCTTTTTGCAATCATCTTTGTTTATATTAATAAGGATTAAGAACAACAATAGCTCACAGGCACGTATAGAAGACCTCGCACCTACCTGCATCTTACCTGTATTCTGAAAAATTTTCTAGTCCTAGTTAAAAGTCTATTATGGGCAAGGGGTATGAATTCATTTGACTTTTATATGAGTTTATAAATACAATCGAGAATTAAAAATTCATAAAGAAAGTAGGTGATTTTTAGTGGAAGTAAGCGTCAGAGATAATAATGTTGACCAAGCGCTGAGGATTTTAAAGAAAAAAATGCAACGCGAAGGACTATTTCGTGAGATGAAAATTCGTCGTCATTTTGAAAAACCATCCGTACGTCGTGCTCGTGAACAGGCTGAGGCCGTTCGCCGCCATCGTAAAGTTCAACGCAAGAAAGAAATGCGAGATGGGTCTTAACTCAGCTATGGTTCAGCTATAGATCTAGCTGTAACCCCTAGAAACAAAAAAACCCCTGAAGAATGTTCTTCAGGGGTTTTTTATTACTCGGTGTTAAAAAATCATTCTCCTTGAGCCGAATAAGACAATTAATCGGCTCAGGATTAGGTTGTTTTTGAGCCGAATGTGAGATATAATTGGCTCATGAGGATATTTTTTAGGAATATTTTGAGATGAACTATACCTGGCAACACAAAGACTGGCCAAATTTTTACTGGGATGAATCTCAAGTTCGCCCTTTTGTTTTGGAATATATTAAGGAATCCCAATTCATTTTAGGGAGTGTTCAACATTTTTCTAAGGAAGAGGCGCTGGGTATTCAAATTGACCTGATGGTGAGCGAGGCCATGAACACCTCTGCGATTGAAGGGGAAATATTGCAATATGAAGATATTAGATCCTCTGTATTGCGGCATATGGGACTATCAGAATTATTGCCAACTCCTAAAGACCTTAGAGCCCAAGGGATGGGTCAATTAATGACGAATTTATTTAAAACGTTTAAAAATCCTTTGGAGCAAAATACTCTGTTTGAATGGCATAGAATGGTGATGCAGGGACATAAAAATCACGCTGCATTAGAGATTGGAAATTGGAGAACCAGTCCTGAGCCTATGCAAATTGTTTCAGGATATATTGGCCATGAGCGAGTTCATTTTGAGGCGCCGCCTAGTAAGTTCATGCCCTTAGAAATGGCTAGGTTTATTGCATGGTTTAATGATACAGAAACTAAAGTGGAGGGACTTATCAGAGCGGCAGTTGCACACCTCTATTTCGAAAGCATCCATCCCTTCCAAGATGGAAACGGGCGTATTGGGCGGGCTATTGCAGAGAAAGCTCTTTCTCAGAATTTAGGGTACCCTGTATTGTTAAGCCTTTCTGCGGAAATTGAGAAAAATAAAAAGGAATATTACGCAGAGCTCAACCACGCAAGTCTGGGGGAGTTGGAAATCACCCGGTGGATTTTATATTTTTGCCAGCTAACTTTAAAAGCCCAAGCCAATGGCAAAAGTCATCTGCAATTTGTCTTAAATAAATCTTTGTTCTGGCGTGAAAAAGGGCCTTTTCTAAATGATCGTCAGAAAAAGGTTCTGGAAAAAATGTTTTCCAAGGGTATAGATGGCTTTGAGGGCGGCATGAGTGCCAAGAAATATATGGCTATTACTGATTGCTCTAAGGCTACCGCCACCAGAGATTTAGCAGACCTTGTTGCCAAAGAATGCCTGAGGCCTTTGGAAGGCAGTGGGCGGAATACGCGGTATGAGTTGGATATGTAGTTTTCCACGGAGTATGTATTAATTTTATTACAGCTGCCTATCAAACCAATAGAAACCCAATCACTAAAGTTATTTAATAAAATTATAAAATATTCCTTTGAAAATAAAATATTAAACCTTATATTTACAGTAGACTTAAATATTAATTTAAAAGGAGACGATCATGAGAAGACTACTATTAACTGTTTTATGTGTTTTATCTTTGAGTGATGTAAGGGCGATGGAGTCAGATGATGGCGCTGCCTCTTCATCAACTGCCCCAGTTGCCTCTGATGAGCATGTAAACAAGTCGACCTTCGATACTCTTGTTGAAAGTTTGATAACCCCTAACGTTAGATTCGTCCATATCCCTAGTAATGTTATCGAACGTGATGATTGTGCTGCAACATATTACCATTTAAAATCTATAGGTTTTTCTCCGAGTGAAGGATTTTTAAATATCACTCCGATCTATGGTGTATATGACGACTCTGAGTCTTCTCAAGTATACCCAAATAACAGCCCTTTTTATGATGTTGCAGTCTTCCAACGTTATAATACAGAAACCCTTAAGCTTCTGCTTACACGGAAGAATATTTCTGTAAAAGAAACTTTTAACTGGTGCTCTGAGGGATCAGCTTATCATACATATGAGAGCGATATTTTGTGTTTAATAAACTTTCATGACTAATCTATCTTAATCCCAAAAAGGGCCTTTCGAGGCCCTTTTCTTTTGCCTAAAACCCAAACTTATTAGACCTGGGAAAACCCACAGGGGCGAACCGGCCGCCGGCGCCGCGTTTGACGATCCACTTTTCCCAGTCGGGGAGTTTGTGGATACTAGTGCCCCGTAGCCATTTCAGGCCCTCATCTTTGGTGAAGGTTAGCACATCAGAAACCCCGCCCCCGCGGTATTTCTGCAGGATCACGCCACGGCCCCGTTGCATTTCAGGAATTTCGGCGATGGAGTAAATAGCAATGCGCCGATTATCTCCTAGGATGGCCACGTACTCTCCTTGAATCATGTGACAGAAGGCCGCCTTGACCTTGCCCGAGACATTTAGGATTTGCTTGCCTCCGCGGGTATGGGCCTGGATAGCACTTTCGGAAATCACAAACCCTCTACCATCGGACGCTGCCAATAATAATTTACGCGGGGCTTCGGCGTTTTCAATAAATAGGCTGATAATATCTTCGTCTTTATCTAGATCAATCATCAACCGCAACGGCTCGCCAAAGCCACGCCCCTTGGGGAGTTTGTCGGCAATCAGGGTATAGAATCGACCGTTGGTGGCAAATAGTTGTACCTTGTCCGTTGTGTATCCATGGACCAAAAACTTGGGTTCGTCGCCTTCCTTGTATTTGATTTCCTCCAGGTCCTTGATATGCCCCTTCAGAGCCCGCACCCAGCCTTTGTCTGAACACACGATGGTCACGGGTTCCTTTTCAATTAAGGCCTCGGGAGGAATATAAAGGTCTGCCGAGATTTCGCTGAATGTGGTTCTGCGCTTACTAAGTTTTACATCCGCCCCTAGTAATTTCTGGGTTTCTATAAGTTGTGCTTTGATGGCCTTGGATCGCTTGGTGTCATCAGATAATAATCCCTGCAATCCCTTTAATTCCGCGGATAATTTCTCATGCTCTGTCCGGAGGGCCAACTCTTCCAAGCGCTGCAAGGCCCGCAAGCGCATGTTCAAAATCGATTCCGCCTGCAGATCCGAAAGCCCCCATTTTTCCATCATCTTTTGCTTGGGATTATCTTCTTGCCGGATGATGCGAATGACCTCATCCAGATTAAGGAAGGCAATCAGATAGCCATCCAGGATCTCGAGCCGGCGCTGGATTTCTGCAATGCGATGATTACTAACGCGGATCAATACTTCATGGCGATGATCCAAAAACGCACACAAAACTTCCTTCAGGTCCATGACCTTGGGGATATGATTTTTATCCACCACGTTCATGTTGAATCCAATGCGGACCTCCAGATCCGAGTTCTTAAAGAGGCTCGCCATCAGCATCTCCGCATCCACGGTTCTGGATTTAGGTACCAATACCAACCGGATATCCTCGGTTGATTCATCCCGAATATCCGCCAGCAATGTCAGTTTCTTATCTAGCAATAGATCGGCAATTTTCTCGATCAATTTGGATTTTTGAACCTGATAGGGAATCTCTGTTACCACAATTTCATAGAGGCCATTTTTTTGCGGGGCGATTTCATACCGCGCCCGCACTCGAAGCGACCCCCGGCCTGTTTCATAGGCCTTGAGGATATCGGCCTTGGCATCACACACAATGCCGCCCGTGGGAAAATCGGGGCCTTGAATATGTTGCATCAGATCCGCAACTGTCGCATCAGGATGATCCACTAGATGTACCAATGCATTAAAGAGTTCATCAATATTATGAGGCGGAATGTTAGTCGCCATCCCCACCGCAATTCCCATGGCCCCATTGGCCAATAGATTAGGAAATCGCGCGGGTAAAACGATGGGTTCTTCGAATTCTCCATCATAGGTGGTTTTGAAATCCACGGCGTCGTTGTGGATGCTATCTAATAAGGCTTCGGCAATCTTGGTAAACCGGGCCTCGGTATACCGCATGGCGGCAGCGCCGTCCCCATCCACGTTTCCGAAGTTTCCTTGCCCGTCAATCAACGGATACCGTAGGGTGAAATCCTGAGCCAAGCGCACGAGAGCGTCATAGATCGAAAGCTCCCCATGGGGATGGAATTTACCGATCACATCTCCCACAATACGGGCACATTTTTTGTAGCCCGATTCGGGATTTAATTTCAGCTGCTGCATGGCGTAAATCAATCGCCGATGCACAGGCTTCAACCCATCTCGCACATCTGGCAGAGACCGAGACATAATAGTGGATAGCGCATAGGCGAGGTATCGCTCGCCCAGAGCCTCTTTAAATTGAATGTCTTGAATATGATTGGTTTGTCCTGAGGACATAAGCTGATTCATCCTTTAAGAGACCATTTTTATCACTCCCCCACCCAAAAGGTCAAGGGAGATGAAAGGAAGGGGTTGCTTCAGTATTTTACGGGATCGACTTAACCAGTAATGGAGTTGTTGTAAAACAA
>CAYOCE010000043.1:0-3138 GCA_964402405.1 uncultured Hyphomicrobiales bacterium
TTCTTTGCCACTCTCACTAAGAAAAGATAGATAATTATCTTTTCTTAACGATCTTGACTAAGAAAAGATAATGGCATATCCTTTCTTTAAGAGAGCCCCTTAGGAAAAGATAAATGAATAATCAAAGTGGTAGATATATTACACAAAAAACACCTGGCGAGACGTACCAAGCCTTTATTCCTGCTGATCTTCCGCCTCATCCCCCTCTTAATTTGGAAGCTCTCTATCCTTTGTTAGAGCAAGCAACTAAAGCCTTGGCAGAATTAAATGCGGCGGCACGGTCTATCCCTAATACGACGCTGTTTATCTATATGTATGTCCGCAAGGAAGCATTGTTATCCTCACAAATTGAGGGGACTCAAAGTTCTTTTTCGGATCTTATACTGTTTGAACACCACCAAAAACCCAACGTTTCTTTAGATGACGTGGAGGAGGTTTCTAATTACGTTGTTGCCCTTAATTATGGATTAGAGAGATTAAAAAATGGATTCCCTATTTCCCTGCGTTTATTACGAGAGATTCATGGCATTTTGCTGAAAGGAGGACGTGGGGCTAATAAATTGCCAGGGGAATTCCGGCGGTCTCAGAATTGGATTGGGGGTACACGTCCTGGAAATGCCCTTTTTGTGCCACCACCCCCTGAGTATTTGATGAAAATCTTGGGAAGCTTTGAAAAATTCTTACATGATGACAGCTCTAAACTCCCTGTCTTAATTAAAACAGGACTTGCCCACATTCAATTTGAAACCATCCACCCGTTTCTGGATGGTAACGGAAGACTGGGACGGCTTTTAATTACATTGCTGCTGTGTGAAAAAGGGATGATAGAGGCCCCTATTTTGTACCTGAGCCTTTATCTAAAGCAAAACAGAACCCTGTATTACCAGTTACTCCAAGAAGTTCGTCTTCATGGCACCTGGAAAACCTGGCTTGAATTCTATTTGAAAGGGATTATTCAAACAGCAAATGCCACGATTGTTACAACCCAAAAAATTAATACTCTTTTTGCACAAGATTTTGAAAAGATCCAAAAACTAGGGCGCGCCCGTTTTTCCTGTGAAGCTGTTTTTGAATATGTCAAAAAACTTCCTCAAGTTTCCGTAGCTATAATTGCTCGAGACTTACACATGAGCCCTCCCACCGCCCGTAGTAGTTTGAATCATTTGGTTGATTTAAATATTTTAGAAGAGATTACCGGGAAAGAGCGTGACAAAACCTATATTTACCGCAAGTACCTTGATCTTTTAGAAGAAGGAACAGAGCCACTTTAGTCAAAGATGCTGCGTCACATATTGATAGTTTCATCTGCAAACTCTGCATACCTTATTTTCAGTAAAATCAATGCATTACACTTAAAAAATAGCATGGGACAAGGCTTTTTCTGGTATGCAACCTTTGCACACATGTACCTAAAAACCGCATAGGAGGCTCTATTTTTAGGCGCATAAAATCAGATTCAACCCGAATAGTGATTAATTTTTAAGCTAAAGCATCTTATCAGCACTCATAATCTCTATATTTTTCAACACATTTAAATGCCATGCGCATCTTGCATAGGAATAGGGTCTAAACCCACCCCCTTCAGAGGAAGGGATCCAATCCTTATTTACCACTGTTGCTGCTGATCTTGGTCATATTGCTGCTGCTCTTGGTCGTCATATTGCTGGTTTTGGTTCATATTATTCCCCATCCCATTTCCACTATTCATACCAATAGTCTCACAGGGATCTATCTTGGAGTTTTGCATTGGCATCATGCCTCCATTCATGCCCATTCCTCCTCCCATCATCGGATTCATGCCCATTCCTCCCCCCATCATCGGATTCATTCCCATACCATTATTTCCCATTATGGACCCATTAATCGTTGTAGGAGGCCCCCCTAATATAGGCATTAGACCAAAGTTACGGATCTTTCCCAAAAAGGAGTTTGATCCACTCATGGCTGCCTTTTGGGCGTTAATGGCTGCCTTTTGGGCCTTAATGGCGTGAAGGTGATCTACTCTAATTTTATTAAATAATTCCTGAGTTGCCTCTCTATTATAAGGTTGTTCAGTACACACCAGTTCATATAAATCCTTTACTAACTCAAAGGGGGGCATATGATGATCCCTCGTTGCAATTTCTTCATATCGATCCCTATAAGTTTCGATGGGATTACTTTTTTTGTCTTCCCGTCCTTCTTCAGAAAAATTTTTACAAAAAGCTGCTGTGCAATTTTTATTGGCTACTTGAAATCTATTCTTCCCTCTATATGTTCTATAACAATAGGCCATTGCAGCTGGGTTTTTACAAGTAAATCTGTTACACATAACAGAATCTACTAAAATAAATTCAGGCCCCACTTGGCACCCAATGGGACCCGCACTAGATTCAAGGGTTGTAAGAACAAAAATAAACATAAAAAATCTCTTCATAGTGTATCTCCTATTAATTTGTTAAAGTTTCGGGTGTACTAACTTGCATATTATCACGCACTGATCTTGTTGTTTCTTGAAATCCATCCTTAACTGCCTCAAAATTTCCTCGCGCCCCTTCAGGGTTGTCTCCAAACCACCCATTCTTCATGAAGGGCGTTGTATCAGTTTCTGCGACGTCTCCAAAAACACTATCTACCGTTTTAAGAACAGGCTTCTTACCATCGATGCCAGCTGCTTTAGAAGCAGCCGCAAGGTTTATCGCATCAGGTGTTCCTATTTGTTGAGCAGGCGTCGTCAAAGTTTGGGGCGCAAAACCCGCATTTGCCAACGCTTGTTGAGCAGGCGTTAATCCATTTCCACCCCCACTCATTCCTCCTTGCCCCATGCCCTGTTGTCCTCCACCAGGATACCCCCCTTGGCCCATGCCCTGCTGTCCTCCACCAGGAAATCCTCCTTGTCCCATCCCCTGCTGTCCTCCAGGAAATCCTCCTTGTCCCATACCCTGCTGTCCCCCAGAAAATCCTCCCGAATTCTGCCCATTTGAATTCTGCCCATTTGATCCTGAATTTCCTCCTGATTGTCCTCCTTGTGGACTATTCGAACCACTAGAGTTATTAACCCCATTTCCACCACTAGTGCCTCCACCACTTCCACTGCCGCCCATTCCACCGTTCATTCCACCGCCACTGGCCCCACCCATTCCACCGTTCATTCCACCA
>CAYOCE010000043.1:3238-11822 GCA_964402405.1 uncultured Hyphomicrobiales bacterium
TTCATTCCACCACCGTTCATACCACCCGCTCCACCGCCACTGGCCCCGCCACCTGCTCCACCCCCCTTATTACCCAACGCTCCCATTCCACTACCTAATAAGCTCATAGCTCCTCCAAGCAACTTTCCAGCACCACTAACTACGCTTCCTATACCACTCCCTATTTTGCTAAGCATCCCGGGTTTTTCAGATTCATCACAGTCTTTTGAGGAAAACAAAGATGCACGACCACAGTTTGTGCTAGTGGTATCAACATCTTTATCGGCGACCCCTTCAGCTGTTCCATATGTATCGGCTTCTGAACTATCACTTACCTCTGCAGCAGCAACTGCAGAGGTATGACCTTCTTCTGCTGCGACAACAGATTCTGTGTGCCCTATTTTAGAGGCGGCAGCTTCTGTGTGACTTGCTTCTGCTGCTCTTGCCTCAATAGCTGCTACCTCTGAGCCATAACTTATGCCTGTAAATCCAGACGCTAGAAAAATACATAGTATCAAAGTTAATTTGATGAAAATCGAGCGGAGATGTTCAAAACGAATGAAATTCATAACCTTCCCATACAGTAATTTTTTATTATTTATTATTATAGTATCATTGCTTTATAGAAAAATCATCTTGTTTTATCAAAAAAATAACCCGTTAATTATTTCAAAATGCATCTTGCAGAAAGGCCTCTACAGCTCTCCACTTTCAAGTTTAAGACTTTCAGCTTGAAAAATTTATGAATGATGGATAGAATCTGTTATATTTTCTGATTTACCCCAGTATAAACAAAATGAAAAATGTCATTATATATAGGCCCTATTAAGATTGAAAACCCTGTAATTCTAGCCCCCATGTCGGGGGTGACGGATCTGCCTTTTCGCAGGCTTGTCAAAAAACAGGGGGTAGGTCTGGTGATCTCAGAAATGATCGCCAGTGAGGCTATGATCCGGGAAACGCGACAAGCCATGCGTATGGCCATGAATGCCCCCGAAGAATTTCCCATGGCTGTTCAGTTGGCAGGACATGATCCAAACAGCATGGCTGAGGCCGCAAAATTAAATGCGGATCGGGGCGCTGCCATTATCGACATTAACATGGGATGCCCTGCAAAGCGTGTGGTCAATGGATACGCTGGATCTGCCCTGATGAGAGAGGAAGAAAAAGCAGCAAAAATCATTGAGGCCACGGTGAATGCTGTATCCCTCCCCGTTACGTTAAAAATGCGTACCGGTTGGGATGATGACTGTCGAAATGCCCCAAAGTTAGCCAAAATCGCCGAAGATGCGGGCATTAAAATGATCACCATTCATGGGCGTACCCGTTGTCAAATGTATCGCGGAGATGCTGATTGGGCCTTCATTAGAAAGGTTAAAGAAGCTGTCTCTATCCCGGTGATTGGCAATGGGGATGTCACCACCCTTGAAGATGCTAAAAATCTGATGGAGGTATCAAAGGCTGATGGGGTGATGATTGGGAGGGGCAGCTATGGTCGTCCTTGGTTTTTATCTCAGGTCATTCATTATTTAAAAACAGGGGAAGAATTACCAGACCCTTCCCTAGATGCCCAGCGGGACATTATCTTAGAGCATATGACGGGCATGGTAGAACACTATGGCGAGCATACAGGTATGTTAATGGCCAGAAAACATTTGGGGTGGTATAGCAAGGGATTAAAAAATTCAACCGAATTTCGTATTTCTGTAAACACTAAAAGTACCCTTGAGGATTTAACAGACTTAATTAAAGAATTTTATGATCCATTGATTGACTCTATGGACACTATGCAAGGATAATGAGTATGCTAGAAAATAAAACACCTAAGAATTTTGAAAAAGGATTAGGCCAGGTTTTTGAAGAATATTTTTCAACCTATCTAGAAAACCACTCCTTAGATCATATTTCTGTTAATCTATATGAGACTGTGTTGCAGGAAGTTGAAAAGCCATTAATTTCAAAACTTTTGGAAAAAGTTTCTTGGAATCAAAAGAGAGCAGCTGAAATATTAAATATTAACCGCAATACATTGCGCAAGAAAATACAGGATCTCAAAATTAAGATACCTAAGTAGGCGCACTATAATACTCTTCGGATTTCGAGCCTTTAGGCAATGATCCACAAATGAAATACGTGGATCAATAACTGTGGGAAGCAAAATGAGGGACCGAGGAGGGATAGTGTACTGTAGTACATGCCCGACGAAGGTACCCGGGCCGAAGGCAATGATTCACAAATGTTAATGCGTGAATCAGTAAATTTTGCGATCCACAGTTTGAAATACGAGGAGTATATCATAAAAAAAACCTTTCTCCGCATGTTCTGGTTAACCAAGCAGGTAGGCAAATCTGGAAAATCTGGCATTGCCTTAATTATACTTGCCTTGACCTTGGGCGTTTTTACCTATTTGCGCCTGAGCGATGTGGCCTTATCAGCGGATGGCGTTGAAAAAATCCTGACGCTGATGGTGGTAGATCTTATCATCCTCTTATTACTTGTCGTTGTCGTCGCAAAAAAACTCGTAAAGGTATGGATGGAGCACAAAAAGGGGCTTGCTGGTGCCCGTCTTCATGTGCGCCTGACGGTTTTATTTGGAGCCCTGGCTGTCACTCCATCCATCCTGATGGCAACTTTTTCTCTGTTGTTTTTTCATTTTGGATTACAATCTTGGTTTAGTAATCAAGTGAATCAAGCGTTGAATGAATCTCTATCGGTTGCAAGCTCGTACCTGGAAGAACACAAACGCGTGATTGAGCGTGATGCGCGCCTTATGGCCTATGATTTAGATCAAAATAAAACAAATTTTGTTCATAATCCTAGTGATTTTTCCTCTTATTTAACCATGATGTCTGAGTTAAGATCCCTCCGAGAAGTCATTGTTTTCAATGAAAACCGTACTATTTTGGGCAGGTCTCTTTTAACACTCGCCCTCGAATTTGAAATGCTGCCAGAATGGGCCCTTGAACAGGCTAATCACGGAGAGGTTGCCATTCTAACCAATGAACATAATGATCGGGTTAGGGCTTTGGTTAAACTTGCAGGGTCTCCTGCCTCTTATCTGTATGTGGGGCGCTTCGTTGACCCTGTGGTCTTAGAGCATTTAAAACAAACCGAAGATGCTGTTAAGTCCCATCAATCTCTGGAAAAAAGCCGCTATTCCATTGAGCTAACCTTTATCTTAATTTTTTCCTTGGTTGCTCTATTATTATTACTAGCCGCCATTTGGATTGGATTAGTTTTTGCAGGTAACTTGGTACGTCCCATTAGTAAACTGATCGCCGCAGCAGAAAAATTAGGACACGGAAACCTGAGCGTTCGGGTGGATGAAGGAAAAAAGAATGACGAGCTAGGATCCCTAAATAAATCCTTCAACCATATGGCCCGCCAATTGGAATCCCAGCGGCAAGATTTAATGACGATTAACCGGGAGCTCGATGAAAGGATGTGTTTCACAGAGTCTGTTTTGGCGAGTGTTTCAGCGGGCGTCATTAGCCTCGATAAACATGGGCTTATTCAGCTGGCTAACAAGGCATCTTCCGTTTTGTTAGGCATCTCTTTTGAAGATCATTATGGCGAATCTTTGGTCAGCCTTGTCCCTGAAATGGAGCCCATTATTCAACAAGCCAATCAGGAAAAACAACCCTTATTAGAGGCCGAACTTTCCCTTACAATTCAAAATAAAAAATCCACTTTTGTGGTGCACGCAGCTCGCGAAATTACAGATAAAAAACTCATTGGATTTGTCGTAACGTTTGATAACATCACTGATTTAATTACCGCCCAAAAGCAGGCAGCATGGTCAGATGTGGCAAGGCGCTTAGCCCATGAAATCAAAAATCCTTTAACGCCCATCCAATTATCTGCCGAGCGCATTAAACGTAAGTATATCGAGGAAATTAAAAACCCAGAAGTATTTAATGAGTGTGTAGAAGCTATCATTAAACAAGTGAGCCATATTGGGAATTTGATTGATGAATTTTCTGCCTTTGCCAGAATGCCCCTCCCAAAAATGGAAAAGAATAATCTTTCTGAGCTCTGCAGATCTTTATTCTCCGTACAGCAACATACGTGGAAAGAGATAAAATTTAAAGAAAATATTCAAAAAGATATTCATATGATGTGTGATAAAAATCAAATCTATCAAGTTTTGATAAATCTTTTTAAGAATTCTGCTGAGGCTTTGTTGGAATCCCATACAAAAAATCCGGAGATTACAATATCACTCCTAGAAAATACCGAAGGTGTCATATTAACGGTTTCGGATAATGGCCCAGGGTTTCCCGAAGACAAAAAAGATCAACTTCTAGAGCCCTATATGACAAACCGCGCTAATGGTACAGGCCTTGGATTATCTATTGTTAAAAAGATTGTGGAAGATCATCAGGGAACCATTATCCTCTCCAATAATACGCCCCATGGGGCTGTTGTAAAATTAGTGTTTTACTTTTGTGACATAAATGATACTATAGAGGCGAAAGAGTAACATATATGACTTATGATATTTTAATTGTCGATGACCAAGCAGACATCCGCGACCTTCTTTCCAAGATTTTGGTGGACGAGGGATATGCTGTGCGCACAGCGGCCAACAGCCACGATGCTCTCCAAGCTATTAATCAACGCCGCCCACACCTTATTATCCTTGATATCTGGTTAAACAATAGCCGATTTGATGGCATTGCCATCTTGGATATCATTAAACAACAATTTCCTTATGTTCCTGTCGTCATGATCAGTGGTCACGCGAATATTGAAACAGCGGTGAATTCCCTTAAAAAAGGAGCCTACGACTTTATTGAAAAGCCTTTCAAAACAGATCGGTTGCTCAGCATCGTTGCAAAAGGGATTGACTCTGCCAAGCTGCAGCGAGAAGTCTCTGAACTGAAAAAGCAAACAGATATGCCCCTTGAGTTTAAAGGAACCTCCCAAAAAACTGAGGATTTGTTGAATACCGTTCAAAAAATTGCCAATGCGAATAGCCGCATCATGTTGTTTGGTCCACTGGGAGCAGGCAAAGAGCTTGTAGCCCGCCTTATTCACCAGCAATCTGCTAGAAAAGCGGCGCCTTTTGTAACCATTAATTGCACGGGTCTAGATGAAAAGGCCTTTGATGAAAAACTGTTTGGTTGTGAAACGATGGACCCCTCCTCTATCCCCCACGTGCGTCCAGGCCTTTTGGAAATGGCCGAGGGAGGAACATTGTTTCTCAACCATGTGGCTGATATTCCCCTGGGGTCCCAGGGAAAACTTTTAAAATTTCTACAGGAAAAGACATTTACACGTGTTGGGGGGCGGGAGGCGACTCAGTCCGATGTGCGTGTCCTAAGCGCCAATGCAACAGATTTTCAAGAAAAAATTAAACGCAAAGAATTTCGCGAAGATTTATTTTATCGGCTCAATGTCGTTCCCTTTGAAATCCCCATCCTTGCTGAGAGATGCGAGGATATTCCGACTCTTTGCGACTATTTCATGGACATGCTTTGTGTTCGTGATGGATTTTTAAAACCCACCATATCCCGGGAGGCGATGCTGGTTCTACAGGGGTACATGTGGCCAGGCAACGTCCGTCAATTACGAAATGTGATGGAATGGGTCTTAATTATGGCACCCCATGGCACTAAGGAAATCACAAAGGAAATGCTCCCCCCAGAGCTGACTTCGTCAAAACAGTTAATCCTTAGTAATGATGCTACAACCATCGATCAATATATCACTTATCCTCTGAAGGAAGCCCGGGAATATTTTGAACGGGATTACCTGGCATTCCATATCAGACGCTATAACGGCAACGTCTCCAAAACCGCCCAAGAAATTGGCATGGAGCGTACGGCCCTGCATCGGAAGATAAAACTCTTGAATCTTGAACCGGATCAACATTTGAAGGTCGTGAAGAGTTAGTAAGTGAGCTAAACATAGTCTCTTTAATAATTTACATCCAGCCTGCGCAAAAACGACATATGCATGTTTTGCGCATGTATCCAGATCTACATTTAAAAAATCCTTTTCTTTAGGCTATTCTTAACTTACGTTTTCCAGTATTTTAAAAACTACAATAATACCTTGAAATATTCAAATATTGCCTTATATTTACCCTGTAATGAATTTATTTAAAAACATCTTAATTTAAGGATTCTAAAATATGTTTAAAAAATGTTTTTTGATCGTCTTGATGATGACGGTTCTCCCTTTTTATACTTCCCAAGCAAGTGTTATTTTAGGAGAAATGGGGGATGATGGTCAAATACATCCCATTAATTATTCTACCTTAGAGAGTTCGGTTAAAACTGATTTAGATGCTTTGTATGCAGAGATCATAAGGTGTGAACCCGCTGCCCTGACGATGCATTATCCCTTGATGTCTGAGGCAGAAAGGGACGAAGTTGATGTTGCCCTAGCGGAAGAATTTGGATTAGTTAAGCTTGCTCAAAGAAAAGTAATTGAAAAATCTAGGGGTAGATATAGAGCCCTATATGTTCCTTCTACTATCCTAGAGCTTGGGGGGATGAATGTGCTGGCTCTTGATCATGTAGAACTTGTGAAAGCCTCTACTACTCCCATGATGGATCAACCTATGTGGTATGAGGAACTTAATTGGTTTGAGCAACTAAAAACTGGCATTCTATCCGCTTTAAGAAGAAATCCATCCCAAGCTGATGAAACAGAAGAGCAGTATAATCGTCGCCATGCTAAAATTTTGCAAGAATCTTTTGGACCTCTTAATAACCTACCAGAAGTTATAAATTTTTACTTTGCCACTTGTCACTACTTGTTAACACATAAGCACGACACACTTCAAGCTTTGCAGGGTTTTTCGGAAGAAGCTACGTCTACTTTAGATCAGCTGGTAAGAGATATATTGCCTAATCAAAATATGGCTGGGGAATCTACAGAAAATACCTTTTATCCTCTTATGCTTCTTGCAGATGTACCAGAGAGTCTTGGTCGTACTCTACAACTTCTTCAGTGGGCAGCTAAGGCTGAATACATCGCTGCAAAGGAAAGACAGCTCTTATTATTTAGGGGAACTGACCCTAAGTTTGTATCCAAAACCCCCTTTACACTACATCGTACTCTTGACTTTAGACACTTGACGTACAGTTTAAAATCTTTAGATCATCCTGAAATAAAGTACCTTTTCTGGGGAGACGAAGAAAGAAAGCAAAAAGAATTTGCTGAAAAAAGGGATGCTCTCTTAAAGACAATGTTCGACCCTTTTATAGATGGGGGCTACAATTTAAATTTTATTTATCATTCTCTTTCAGCAGCAGCAAAAGAAGCTCTTAAACGAGAGCATGGTATTGTGGATATGTCTGATACAACCTCAACGGCTGCAGGATCGAGTTTCCAGTCTTCCTTCACTTCCCACTCTCTTTCTTTTAGTAATACCCTCTTACAGGGTGGACTTAGGAATATGTACTCAGCACCTTTTCATTATAGCAGAATAACTTTGACACCTTACTGCTTATCCCTTCCTATAGAGGGGATGCTACAAGAAGGATTTCAGAGAAGCCTCTTTTTTGTTTCTCCTTATTCCACAATAGCTGGTGTTTTAAGTCATAATGAGGACATAGGACATAGCCGCAGTATTATGACCTCAGATTCTAAATTGGATGGTTTTATACCTCGGAATGCAAGTGAAATGGGGGCTGTTCAGGAGATTATGTCTCTGTTCAAGCGCCCTATAGAGGGTCTTGAAGCTGAAGTAGCTCTCGCAAGATTTATTGCTGAGCATGCTCATTTCTTCCCCCCAGCAATTACTGAGGTTAGAGAGCTTATAGATTCTTCTCTTCCCTTTTTTGCGGATGGATCAACCGTTGAAACCCTTGTAGGGCCAGATGGTCAAGGACTTCGAGATGCTCAGTTGCGAATGGCAGATTTGCTGGAGGAAATGATTGCGTTACTTGGGGCTCAATCTTAAAAATCCCTCTTGCGTTTTGAAGGGTTTCCCTCTAGGATAACAGCTTGTTTTGCAGGTTTTTATTCAAAACCATCCCCGCGTAGGCGGGGACCCATGGACCCCCACCTGCGTGGGGGTGGTTTGAATAGAGCTTTACAAGCAACGAATGTGGTAGGTCTATGCTATTGGCCGTATATACCACGAACCCTTTAACATTAACCAAAGAGGTAATAAAATGGCAAAGAAGATAACCGGGTACGTCAATCTCGTCGTACCAGCAGGTAAAGCAAACCCTGCGCCGCCAATCGGTACAGCCCTCGGGCCCCGTGGTGTCAACATTATGGAATTCTGTAAGGCGTTTAATGCAGAAACTCAGGGCGTTGAGGTTGGGACTCCCCTTCCAACGTTGATGACGATTTATGCCGACCGTACATTTTCCTTCATCATCAAAACTCCCCCTGCTAGCTTTTTGATTCGTAAAATCGCTAAGCTTCAAAAAGGATCCAAAGAACCCGGCCGTATTGGTGCTGGAAAGATCACGATGGACCAGGTGCGCGAAGTTGCCACAATGAAAATGAAGGATTTAAATGCCTATAACATGGAAGCTGCCTGCGAGATGATCAAAGGATCAGCAAAATCCATGGGCGTTGAAGTGGTGGGAGAATAAGATATGACATATGGTAAACGCTTGCGTAAAGTTGCTGAAGG
>CAYOCE010000044.1:0-11790 GCA_964402405.1 uncultured Hyphomicrobiales bacterium
GCATGGGACAAAAGAGGCCTCGATATAACTGCCATTATTTCTGGTATCTTACAGGATTATGATCCTGTAACAGGTGCCCCTATATCCTCCGTAGGACATGATCCTGAACTATCATCCGAGCTAGGAGAAAAAGCATTACTTAGGTCTGTAAGAAAAAAGAAACAACAGAGAGAATTAGAAGCATCTTATTCCCCTGGTATGTCCTCCTCCACCCCTACAGGATTAACATCCTCTTCCTTAGGAGCAACGGCGTGGGATAATTTTGTGATCAACGGAATCGCCATTGAATACTTTATCCATTATCTAGAAACACAACAGCACATTGCAAAACCTGCAATTTGGGCGACGCTAAAGAAATATGGGGTGTCTGAGCCCTATTTCATCCAAGGTCTTGCCGATATGATGCATCAACCTTTTGATGAGGCGCAGGTTAAGACAGAGGCGGCAACGTATGGGTTCACAGATGCTACTGAGTATGCGACAGCCATTGCAGCAATCAGAGCACAAGCACCTAGGTTCTACACTGTACGCTTTGGGGATGGGGAGATTGCCAATCGCCTTGGGATGGGACCTAGAGGAAAAGGAGGATCACTTGAAACTCCCGGAGAAACACCTGCAACCCCTAAAGGAAGGAGTCTGCCAAGCTTACCCCCTACATCATCAGCTGCAAGGGCTTTGAATCTTGATTCTAGTTCTAGCTCTGATTCAGATGACGACACATCTACAACAACGACAATGACAACGACAATGACAACTAATAGACCTCGCGCCTCCAGCTTTGGGGGAAGTGGTGGAGGCTCTAGTAGGACTAATGTATCTACCCCAACCACCCCAAGAAGCCTTGCAGCAACTGTAATGGGTAATGCTGGAACCCCGCCCCCTGTGATTGTATCAGCCACGGCATCAACATCATCCTTGCCAGCCCTTACACCCACCAGAAAACCAAGTTCATCTAGCAGCCCCTCAGATGGTAGTAGTGCTAGTCAACACTCCGGAGCCATCATAGCACCTCCTGTCATGCGTCCTGTTCAAGGATCCAGGTGGGAAACCGTTAAAGCTACTGTTTCCCCCTATGATTTTATTAGGGATCTAGAAAGGGACGGAATTCAAAAACCTCTGTGGGAGAAAGCGTATCTTGCCGGAATGACCCCGGCAGATTTTGTGGAAGGCGTGGATGAAGAAGAAGGGGGAATGGGCTCTATTAGAGATTTATGGGATAGAACAAGAGCCTATGGCATGGAACCAGAATTATTTGTGGTCGGCATTCAAAGCATCCGAAGATTTGCCAACCTTAATTTATGGGTGGCATTGAGGAAAATAGGAATACCCCGAGATGCCTTTATTTCTGGAATCCTCATATCCTTTATTGAGTCTGATTATTACAGAGATGTATGGGAAAAAGCAAATACAAGAGGTATTCATGGAAGAAATTTGATAGAGCTCTTCATAACTCACTTCGGAAAGGGCATAAACACCTGGAATAATGCGTATTATTTTGGAATGCCTGGATATGAATTTGTACAAGGTATTATTGATTTTATAGAGAAATATCGCACCCGTGGAGTACATGAACTTCGTGACTTAGCTTTAAACAACGCAATGTCCGCAGATGCCTTAATGACTAGCCTTTTTGTCATGATTAATGAAAATATAGCCCAAAGAAGTGTAGGGGTAGGCAATAAGAATTTATTAGACTTAAAACCTGCTACACATAAAGGTACGATGAAAGAAAAAATTGTTGCAGCATTTGAGCCGTATGGATTAGATCAACAGACAATCGAAACATGGGTAGATGCAATGGGTGCATCAAGAGCTCTAAGTGGTAAAATTCTAACACAAACCATTCAATTAGCTTCGACTGTAACAGCTGGTAGCAAAGCCTACAATCAAGGTATTGTAGAAGATACCCTTCCCGTTCTTTATGGGAAGAATAAAGGAAAAGCAGCTGAGGCTTTTAGAGGAGATATTCTTCAAATTGATTTATTTGTAAAGCATGTGAGTAAAGCTCGTCACAGCGTATCTGCATCTGGGGACCATGCCGAATCAGTTTAATTGCAAGTGCTTTATTAAACTACCCCAGCGAAAGTCAGGGTGGTTTAATAATTTGTAAGAAGTCTAATGAATCACCCGTAATTAAACACTAGCCTGCTGCCATTTGCCATTATCATCCTGCTGCCAATAGGCGGGAGAATGGCCTTGATCTTTGTAAGTTTTCCAACGCTCCCGTGCCAAGGTCACTGACTCAGGGTTGTTGCCATCAAAGATATCCAACACCCTTTGATAAGACGATACATCCGGAGCACTCACATCATTGGTTAATATCAACACATCCGCCTTATTTTCATTAATAGGTTCTGCAGAAATCCAGATGGGTTGCTCAGAGGCTCTCCCATCCTTTTTGGTGCCGTGGGGTAAAAAAGATTGGGGATGGTAGGTCCATAGGCCTTTCGAGATTTCCTCAGATCGTTCCTCACTATCAGTCACTACCAGGGCTCGTAACTTATTTTCTAGAACTTTTTCCAATAGTTTTGGCAATGCCTCGGATAAGGTATTGATAGTTAGATGATAGAAATTAATAGCTGTCATGGAAAATCCCTTTTCGTAATAGAGGTCAACTATAGCATTTATGGGTTGTCTTTTTCCATCCTTTTTCTTATGGTCAGAAATTACCATAGGAGAACACAATGAAACTTCCCAAAATCGCTCAAAAAGGTCCTTATATCGAGGAACTAGAAGAAGGCCAGCTCTATTCGTGGTGCACCTGTGGACTTAGTCAAACCCAGCCCTTTTGCGATGGCTCCCATAAAGGAATCACAGAGATGAAGTCCTTGAAATTTGTTCCTGAGAAATCTGGAACGGTTTTTTTATGCGGGTGCAAGCAAACCAAGAATCCCCCTTATTGTGACGGAAGTCATAATGCACTTGATTGAGATTATCTTAATTCACTAACAGGTAGATAGCTTTTGAGGTCATGGAGAATCTCCTTAGATATTCCTAATTTTGATCGTTCTTTTCCAGAAAGTATTTTATACAGACCTTGAAGATCTAGTTGCACTTTATCTGCAAGTTTATCCAATCCGCTGTGAGCCTTGGTTATATGTCGAATAGTTGACAACAAAGCTTCCATGTCATTATCTTTATTGTACTCTTCAATGGCAACATCTACATACACCCTAGCATATTCAGGATCTTGTAGTTGTTCCATCAAAATTTCATCAAAGTCTATCCAGTTTTGCATTTGTTTGCCTTATCTCAATTCACTCAAATTAGCAGGTAGATAGCTTTTGAGGTCATGGAGAATCTCCTTAGATATTCCTAATTTTGATCGTTCTTTTCCAGAAAGTATTTTATACAGACCTTGAAGATCTAGTTGCACTTTATCTGCAAGTTTATCCAATCCGCTGTGAGCCTTGGTTATATGTCGAATAGTTGACAACAAAGCTTCCATATCGTGATCTTCGCTATACTCTTTCAACGCACCCTCTAAATATATTTTAGCATACTCAGGATCTTGTAGATGCTCCATCAAAACGTCTTCAAATAATATCCAATTTTGCATTTTTATTCTCCTTATAAATTTTCCAATATTTTTTTGCTTTTGCCACATCTTTTTGTTGAGTACTCTTATCCCCACCGCACAAAAGAAGTACAATATTCAAACCATCATATCCATAATAAATTCTATACCCTGGTCCAAAATCTAATTTCAACTCGTAAACTTTATTACCTAGATATTTAAAATTACCAGGATTTCCAGCTGCCAAGCGGTCAATTCGACGTTCAATATCAGATAGAACTGATGAATCTCTAATCGATTCAAGCCATTTTGTATAAGGCACTCGACCATTTTGGTCGCGATATATTCTAATAATATTTTTCGTCATCTTATTTATGTCTCAAAAGTTACAAACTGTCAATGCGTTTTGCGCATTGTTTATATGTCCTAATTTAGACATAAAATCAATACGTTATTTTTATATTAAAAAAGATCCCCTCCCCCTTGCATCCATCCTTCAAGTTCTTTAATCTCTAGGTATGACAAACGCGATTAAACTATTGGGCCTGGATCCAGGCCTTCGGAAAACGGGATGGGGAATTATTATTAGTTCTGGGCATCGCCTGAGCTATGTGGCCCATGGCGTCATTGAATCCGATGAGAAAATGGATCTAGCCACCCGGTTACAGCAGCTTCATGAGGGACTTCACCAAATGATCTTACTGCATCAACCAAATGAAGCCGCTGTTGAGGAAACTTTTGTGAATAAAAATCCGGCCTCCACCTTGAAATTGGGGATGGCACGGGGAGTCGTGATGTTGGCCCCTGCCCTTCATCATATTCCTGTCTTTGAATATGCGGCGAATCGTGTTAAGAAGGCAGTTGTGGGAACAGGACATGCGGACAAGAGTCAGATTGAAACGATGATTCGCCATTTGTTGCCAACAGCGGGTAATGTAACTAAGGATGCGGCTGATGCCTTAGCAGTAGCCATATGTCACGCGCACCATCGCGTCACCCAACAGAAATGGGAAAATGCCCACAGTTTGAAAGGCGAGGAGTATATATGATTGCAAAGTTAAAAGGGATAGTTGATACGGTTTTAGATCACTCCGTCATTGTAGAGGTGAATGGGGTTGGATACTTGCTATTCGCGTCTCGACATACGTTGGGTCAATTATCAGCGGGCACCCCCGTGACTATTCATGTGGAGACCATCATGAAAGCGGAACAACTTAGCCTGTATGGATTCTTGTCTTCCAAGGAACAACAGTGTTTTAAATTGCTCATGACGGTGCAGGGGGTTGGGGCCAAGGTAGCCCTTTCGATTCTATCAGTTCTAACGGCAGATCAGGTTTTAGATGCCATTACAACCCAAGATTATACGATGATTACCCGGGCTGATGGCGTGGGACCCAAGGTGGGACAACGGGTGGTTAGGGAGCTTAAAGACAAAGTAGGCAGCCTCTATTCTGGGCCTACCATGGTTTCGTCCCTCAGTGCAGGACTATCAGAATCTCAGAAATCTTTATCCCAAAAGGAAGAGGCCATTTCAGCCCTTATAAATCTGGGATATCGTCGTGCAGAGGCCTTAGAGGCTGTGTTGATGGCCCTTAAGGATCTTCCTCAAGATATGACCCTGAATCAAATTATTCCAGCCGCTTTAAAACATATTAGTAAGGGCAATCAATGACAGACGATCGCTTAATCACTCCTCACGCAATGCCGGATGATAGTCCACAGATGGATCCCTCCTTGCGGCCCTTAAAATTAGATGATTTTACAGGACAGAAAACAGCAAAAGCAAACCTACGGGTATTTATTAAGGCTGCCAAAATCCGCGGGGAAGCCCTGGATCATGTGCTCCTCCATGGCCCCCCAGGTTTGGGGAAGACAACATTGGCCCAAATCATTGCCGCTGAGTTGGGTGTAGGGTTTCGCGCGACCTCTGGTCCTGTGATTATGCGGGCGGGGGATCTCGCGGCTTTGCTCACCAATTTACAGCCCCGGGATGTGTTGTTCATTGATGAAATCCACCGACTGAATCCCGCGATTGAGGAAATCCTGTACCCTGCCATGGAGGATTTCAAACTGGATCTGATCATCGGCGAAGGCCCATCGGCAAGATCTGTTCAAATTGACCTGCCCCCGTTTACTCTGGTGGGGGCGACAACTAGGTCTGGATTAATCACACGGCCTTTGCGCGAACGATTCGGCATCCCCACGGCCCTACAGTTTTACGAGGTTGATGAATTAACCCAAATCATTGGCCGAAATGCAAAACTATTAAATTTGGATTTAACCCCAGAAGGATCCACAGAAATTGCCCGTCGGTCCCGAGGCACTCCCCGAATTGCAGGACGTTTATTGCGACGAGTTCGGGATATTGCGATTGTCGCCGGAAAAACCCCTGTGGATGCCTTCGTGGCCGATGAGGCCTTGAAACGGCTGGATGTTGATGGGCGTGGATTTGATGCCATGGATCGCCGGTATCTAAAATGCATTGCGGAAAATTATGAGGGGGGGCCTGTGGGCGTGGAAACCATCGCAGCGGCTTTGTCCGATCAGCGGGATGTGATTGAGGAAGTCATCGAACCCTATCTGATTCAACAGGGTTTTGTGCAACGCACCCCTCGCGGGCGTATGCTGACGAAACAAGCTTTTGAATATATTGGCCTACCCTTGCCTACACGATCTGAGGCGTTTGTTTGGGAAGAATCCATGGGCAGCGATGAATAGGATGAATCCTCATATTCTAAAAATACGGGTGTATTACGAGGATACAGATACTGCCGGCATTGTCTATCATGCCCAATACATCAAGTTTGCTGAACGGGGACGAACCGAGTATTTACGAGCCCTAGGGATCAATCAAATAGATCTACAACAAAATCAAGACATTCTATTAGTTGTACATGATTTGCAAATCACCTACCTAAAGCCCGCTAAACTAGATGATTTATTAGAGGTTCATACCTCTATTGAAAAACTCACTGGTGCCCGGTTTTATATGCAGCAATTGATCTATCTTGAAGATGTATTGATTGCCAAAATGCACGTGAGTGTTGCGCTGATTAATTCAACGGGCAAACCACAAAGGATTCCTGAGTTTTTGAATAGTCTGCTAAAATCCACTTAATGTATTCGTTTTAACCTTAGACTCTTGGATCCCCGACTTCCCGGCTACGCCTTCGGCTATGCCGTGGCGAGTCGTCAGGATGGTCTAAAAGCCCCTTCCAAACAAAACTCTTGATTAATAAATGTATTTCGGATATTTCAAATAGACTTTATTAATTTAAAATTTTGTGTGGGTAAAAGATGCATAAGACTACATTTCAAAAAATGACGCGTAAATGGATGCTCAGAAGAACACTTATGTCGTTCTTTGTTTTTCTTTTTATTTCACTATTACAAAACTCTTATCCCATGGATGATTTAAAGGACTCTAATATATCTTCTGTAGGAGCTTCTGATGGAAGTGCACTCTCATCACCTATGATGTGTCTTAGTCCCAGCACAGCAAGTACAAGTGCGAAGTCTAATTCTCCCAGCTCTCCCGGCTCTCCCCTTCCTGTTAAAGAGGTGCTAAACCTTACACCACCTCCTCAAAAAGTAACGATTGTTGTGCCTTCCTTTACCTCACCTTCAAAAAACCGTAGCACAACACCTCCTACCTCGCATCGAACCTCCCTTTCCCCTCGACCTGCCTCTACTTTGCACATCCCCTCTCTTCAACAACCTGTTTCAAGCAACAGCTATCTCCCCTCTTCTACCGTAGATACTCAACCCCAACAACCCACCCCAAATACATCTCCTAGTGCTCTTCCACTACTACACACCCCCAGCACTTCTTCTGGTGGATCAACTTCAACAACTCACCGTGTTGCGGGCACAAAATCCTTTTCTGGATTACCCTCAAAAACTAATACCAGTCAGTGTTGTGTGATTGCATAAAAGAAGCTCTTTCGACTACTGTAAAAGCAAAAAAATATCATCCCTGCCTCCAAGCTTTAGCATCCTTATATTATCATCCTGAGCCGTGAGCGAAGCGAGCGTGCGTAAGGATCCAGTATATGCGCGGGGATGGTTGAAAAGGGTACCGGGAATGAGTAGAAATGGTGCATTTTACCCCACGCGCGCCCCCCGTAGGTGCATAGGTGTCAACTTAAGGAAAAAGTGAAGCTAAACTCCATAATTAATATCGATCCCTTTTCAACCTAAACCCTTTTAGAATAGAGAAATATGGGCGGCGGCGAGGGGGCTTTTTCATTTTACCACATATCAAAAAATACATGGTTCCTGATCTGTATGGCAGAAAATTTCTAGTTCGTCAACAATATAATTCAGCTTTATCAATAATTTTTTTGCTATTTTTGCATTTATACCTTGACAGGGGTTTTGAAACGCTTTAAATATGGCATAACGCATATATGCGATGTTAGGAGACACCCTTCGCCCCCCCTCTTTATTCTCCCTATTTTAAAGCCTCTTAAGGCGTATCCTGTAAAAGATTTTCCTTAAGTTGACACCTATGCCCCGTAGGTGGGGGGGCCATGAAGCGGTAGCTTTAAAGGTTTTAAAGAAAGTGGTGCCATGTGGCGCGATCTCTCTACACCCACCCATTTGTATCCATTACGAACCATCCCCACTTACGTGGGGATGGCAGCAACGATCAACTATTTCTTCCGAGGGGGAGCCTTTTTAACTGGGCTTCTTTTAGGAGCAGCCTTACGAGCAGCAGGCTTGGCAGCAACTGGTTTCTTAGCAATAGACTTAGAAACCGGCTTACGAACAGTAGGCTTAGCAACAGGCTTGGAAGCAACCGGCGTCTTTGCAGCAGGAGCAGCAGAGGTTGTAGGGGTTACTTTTAGATATACTAAAAACTCCTTCACCCTCTCTTCGGTCCAATCAGACTTTATAAATGGTAGTTTGTCCCGAAAAGCACAACAGTGCTGATAAAGAGCCTCATCAATAATTTTCAATTTAGAGGCTTTGATAGCCAAGGATACAAACCAAACGATGATAGGCCAAATGGGCCAGAAATATCCCCCTCCCGCAAGTAGCCACAAAATGACAAAAGCCGCATTTAGAAAAAGATAGGCCGTAACTTCTCCATAAAAATTCTTAAGCAATCCTACGTGATCCCGAATTTCTTGTTCAGACTTGAATTTATGCATGATATCCCCTTATTTTTTTAAATTTATATAACTTTATAAGAGTATGTTACCACCCTAATAAATCTTCCTCAAGCTCTTTATTATCCCCTAATGTTAATCCCAAAAAATCAGCTGTCTTTTTAAAGTAATCTGGAAAAGGGGCTGTGATATCCAATATATTGCCATACGGCAACGGAATGATAATCCGCCTGGCGTGAAGGTGCATTTTGTTTGATGTTTCCACGCCCTCAATCCGGGAGTCTCTACCCCCATATTTTCCGTCTCCCAGAATAGGGCCTGCCTCGAATAGGGCATGCACCCGCAACTGGTGGGTCCTCCCCGTCAAGGGTCTAAAGGCAACCAAAGTCGCCACATTTTTTCCCACAGAATCCAGCTTTTGATAATAGGTTGTGGCTGGATCTCCATCCTCGGATACAACCATTTTTTCCCCCAGATTGATCATTTCTTTTTGGATGGGGGCCTTGATTTCCCCGCGATCTTTCCAATGACCCATGGCCACGGCTACATACAATTTCTTAATGGTGTGATCCCTAAACTGCTTGGTCAAATATTGGGACATGGGGGTCGTTTTAGCCAGGATCAAAATGCCACTGGTATCTTTATCCAACCGATGAACGAGCTTGGGCTTTGGCGCATCTTCCGCCACCAAGAAAGAAGCCATGCCATCCACATGTCGTTCTGTGTTTGTTCCCCCCTGTACCGCAAGCCCCTGAGGTTTATTCAGAATAATCAAATCATCATCTTCATAAATCACCCAACTTTTTAATTCCTTCTGGGCATTTTGGGACAAAGGCGGCGGACCTGCTTTGGCTTCCTCGATAAAGCTCGCCAGTAAACTTTTAGAGGGAAGTTTTAAAATATCCCCCGTATGCAACCGATCTGCCCCCTCAGAACGTTTTCCATTAATACGAATCTGCCCCTTGCGCAGCAGCTTTGCCACAAAACTATAGGGGATTGCTGGATAATGGGTTTTGAACCATTTATCTAGGCGCAGGCCATTTTCATGGGGAGCAATTGTCTGGCTATTGCCTTTTTGGGTCTCTGTCATATTGAATCCTTGTTGCATTTAATAAAGACCCATCCTAAACTGTATCTAGCTTTTTGGAAACCATAAAATATTTGAAGAATAATAAGCCATGAAACTCGTTCAACATCCCTCCCCCAACTTCGATCCTAGGCCTAAACCTATTGATACGATTATTATTCATTATACGGACATGCTAACGGCCAAGGCTGCATTGGATCGCTTGTCAGATCCTGAGACTATCGTTAGTGCCCATTATTTGATTGCTGAAAATGGAGACATTTATCAATTGGTGGCGGATGAAAATCGGGCACGCCATGCAGGAGTCAGCAGTTGGCGGGATGTTCAAGGACTCAATGATAATTCCATTGGGATTGAGCTTGCCAATCTTGGGCATACAAATGGATATGTCCCTTTTCCCGATACCCAGATGAAATCCCTGATTGACCTATGCCATCTATTGATGACAAAGCACAAAATCCGATATGTATTAGGGCACTCGGATATTGCCCCTACGCGTAAAATGGATCCCGGAGAACTCTTTGACTGGAAGCTACTGGCAGATCATGGAATTGGCATTTGGCCCACGGAGAAAGATTTTTCGAATAAAGAAATGCCTTCTGCAGAAAAAGCGATCGAGCTATTAAAAGAAATAGGATATGGGTTTGATCCTAATAATCCTGAGGAAGTGCATGCCGTATTTTTGGCCTTTCAGCGTCATTTTGTTCAAGACAATTTAACGGGCGTTTTGGATACAAAAACAGGGAAAATGTTAAACGCTGTTTCAGATGCTCTTGAAATTTAGAGATATGCTCTTATATTAATAATAGGAAGTTATTCTAAAGGAAATACGTTCATGAAAAAATTACTTAGTGTTATTGCATTTTTATTCATTATTTGTTCTGTGAGTGCCAAGGTCACCATTGTCGAAAATGATAACCAATTGGATGTCCAATCTGATTTCATTGCAAAAGATAAAAAATACACCATTCGCAATAGCCGCCCCGGAGATGAAAAATATTATCATAGGGCAATCAGCAATGCGAAATTGAATGAAACCTATTTTGCAGAACCAGAGGATGGCGAATTCTTTGCCACATCCGCCGATGCTAGAAAAAGATTCTATGACCGATATATGGAAAAATGGAAGAACAAAGATCCCTGGACCAACTATTTAATTTTTGATGACCAGGATCAATTTGTAGGATGGGTTAGCCTTCAAACATATGTGTCCCATGATCCCAATGAAATTGGCATTGCCTACATCATCCTTCCTGAATTTCAAAAAAAGGGGATTGCCAGTGCCGCTGTCAAAGAAATTATCGACGAAATTGTTCTAAAGAACCTAGTCTTAAAATATCAACCAACCCGAGGTGACGCGAAAATCATTGTGACACAGGTCATTGTGGATAACACCCCCTCTGTTAAGGTTCTGGAAAAAAATGGGTTTTTCCCAAGCGCTGATTTTGAAATGCATGGGGCAACTCGGCGTTGGTATCTGCGGAGTCTAATGCCACAGCAGGCGTAAAATATAGAGTATGCGCCATCTAGTATGGCTTCTCTATAATGCTCGTATTTGCAACATTTTCGGAGGTGTAGCGCGTAGCGCCACACGGCATCACTTTTTCATAATTCTTGTATTTTCAATGCTTTCCTGGGTGTAGCCAGTCGCGCCACACGGCAACACTTTCTCTACAATCCTTTGTTTACAACACTTCCCAGGGTGGGGCGCGTAGCGCCACACGGCAACATTTTTACACAACCCCAGTATTTACAATGCTTTCCGGGGTGTAGCGCGTAGCGCTACACGGCAACACTTTTACACAATCCTTGTGTTTACAATGCTTTCAGGGGTGAGGCGCGTAGCGCTACACGGCAACACTTTCTCTAAAATCCTTTGTTTACAACACTTTCAGGGGTGTAGCCAGTCGTGCCACACGGTATCACTTTTCCACAATCCTTGTATTTACAACATTTTCGGAGGTGTAGCCAGTCGCGCCACACGGCAACACTTTCTCTACAATCCTTTGTTTACAAAACTTCCCAGGGTGGGGCGCGTAGCGCCACATGGACACAAAGCTTGTTTGGGCAAA
>CAYOCE010000045.1:0-11125 GCA_964402405.1 uncultured Hyphomicrobiales bacterium
GTACTACGTCTTAAGGCGTGGGAGAGTAGGTCGCTGCCAGGTCTTCTATTCTCCTACCTACGCGTAAAGCTTCGGTAGGCAGGCCTTTTTTCAAATACAAACAAAAAACCCCCAAGGAATTCTTCCTTGGGGGTTTTTTGTTTTCAACTTAAATCTAAAAACAGTAGTACAATGTGGATGTAAAGGACATTCTGTAATTGTAGGGGATTACGACCATGACACATATTTATCAACCAGTTCATATTACGGCGGATCTTGCGCGTAAACTCATCGCGCAGCAATTTCCAGAATATGCGCATCTGCCTATTACATCCGTTAAAAAACAAGGGCATGATAATCGCACCTATCGATTAGGGGATCATATGCTCATCCGCATGCCAACGGCGGAGTCTTATGCTTTAAAGGTATCGAAGGAACAAGAGCTACTCCCTAAGCTTCTGCCTCACTTAAGCATACATATCCCTGTACCCATAAAAATGGGAATACCATCCAAAGATTACCCCTATCCATTCTCCATTTACAAATGGCTAGAGGGGACGAGTCTTAATTTTCTGACATTAGATGATAATACCCTTCAACAGCTTGCTTTTGATCTAGCACGATTTTTAAAAGAACTTCAAAATATCCGTGATGTGGCGGGGCCGTCCCCAGGTCCGCACAATTGGGGACGGGGTGACCATGTGAGTGTTTACGATAAAGATGCGCGTGAGCAGATAACAAAACTAGCCGATATTATAGATAGTGATAAAGCGATTAGTCTTTGGGATCAAGCCTGCAAAACAAGGTGGAAGAAGCCTCCCGTATGGATTCATGGAGATTTTGCCATCGGTAATATGTTGCTTCAAGAGGGTAAACTATCGGCTATTATTGACTTTGGAGGGATGGCCTGCGGGGATCCTGCGTGTGATCTTGTAATTGCTTGGACGTTCCTCAAGGAAAAGGCGCGAGAGATATTCATGGATGAAATGGCTTTAGACAAAGATACCTGGCTCCGGGGAAAAGCGTGGGCTTTATGGAAAGCCACTTTTGAATTGTGCCAGCTAGAGAATAAAAATAGCCCTGACGCATTGGCACAAAAAAGAATTATTGAGGATGTGCTGTGTGAATGCTAGGTGTATTGTCATCTTTTTCTAATGGACTATATCCAAGCATCCCCTTTGCAATAATTTCAAAGGACTCTTGGTCAATTTCTAAGAACCCATATCTGAAAACATATCCCCAGGAAGTTTTGTTTTTGATAAATGGCAACGCATGAATAAGGGGCTTTATGTCCACATGCTGGGCTTCTAAATACCTAATATTTCGCCTAAAGGGCTTAAACCTATTTTCCATGTCGACTTGATACGGGGCCTCATCTGTCACAATCCCAATGGCTGTAAACTTTTGATAAAGTTCAGGCTTATTCATGGTGTGTTTCGATGAGTAGTAAATCACAAAATCCCCTTTTTTTAGGCGGCTTGCAGGGCCTGATTTGCCATGACAAAATTGACAAATACCCAGGCTTACTCCATTAGCCACATGGTCTTTGGAGGCAACGCCTATCCAGTATCTTGGATTTTCATTACTCATTAGCACTTCCCACTAGTTTATTCAAAATCTGGATAAGAGATTGCTGGTCTTTCTTCAAAGCTTTTCCAAAAAATTCAGCATCAATTTGTTCTACGATGGGAACAAGCTTGCACACCAAATTTTTTCCTTTATCTGTGAGTGTGACGCTTTTAGCTCGTGTATCTGTTTCATGCTCCACACGATTTACTAACTCCTCAGCGGCCAGTTTTTTCAGAGATTTGGATACGGTCATTTTATCTAGTTTTGAGGCATTCACAATTAAGACTTGGGTTGTATCGTAGTGATGCTCCCCAAACCACAGAAGAATTGCCATAATCACAAACTGGGCATGGGAAATATCATAGGGTTCTAGCGCTTTCTTAATGAGTCGTTGCCAGGTAATAGTTGTTTGCCATAGCAAAAAACCAGGACTATCTTCGGGTTTATCAAAGCCAAAAGGTAAATTAGTCATGAACACCCCTTGCAAGATTAACGAGGGTTTCCATTTCTTCGGGCACTGTATTCGCCACGTTTTTGGCCACAAGCATAATCCACAGCCATTTAAGTGGCCCCGTTACCACGAGTGTGTTAGAAAGCAGCAATCCTTCAGATGTCTCTTCCATGGCGTGCGTATCATACATCTTGGCGCCAAAAAAAGTTGTACAGTCAGTGAATTTTTTGCCTTGTTCAATTTCTGTCAGAACAATTTTGAAAGGAGAAACTCCCTTGGGCTTTAACATGAAGAAATTCCCCACCTGAAATGGTCCTTCCATTTTACAATAATCGAGATCCCCATGCCATTTCGGCCAGCTATTCACATCAGTCCATATCCGCCAAATGTCTTTCTTCTTAATACCTGTATATGTTTTGCTAAATGATCTAATCCACATATCTCTCTCCTTTGTAATTAGACATATAGTATACAAGTTTACTAAAGAGTCAAGAGAATATTTTTTACACAAACAACCTCCCCTAGAAAATCTCCCATTAGGGGAGTTTTATTTCTATGATTTACACTTCTGGCTCGCCGATATCCTCATTCCATAAGGTTGGGTTTTCTTTGATGAATGTCCCCATCATCTGGATGGTTTCTGGATCATTTAAAACGATGACCTCCACTCCTCGATCTTTTAACAGGCTTTCATTGCCTTGGAAGTTTTTATTCTCACCGATAACAACACGCGGGATTTTGTACAGAAGAATTGCGCCCGTACACATATCGCAGGGGGATAAAGTGGTATAGAGGGTGCTTTGTTGGTACACCTCTGCCTTTTGGCGTCCTGCATTTTCTAGACAATCGGTCTCTCCATGTTTGATCGCGCTTCCTTCTTGAATACGCTTGTTATGACCTAATCCTAAAACCTGGCCTTTATAAACTAGAGCGGCACCGATGGGAATTCCCCCTTCAGCAAGCCCTTTTTTAGCCTCCTTCAAAGCCTCTTGATAGAACTTCTTATATTTTTGCATCTACGTATCTCCTTTTTAATATACGGCCCTAATTTAAAGAATCTTAGGTAGCTAGGACAGCCCCAAAACATCAGGATATTACTATTACCTCCTCCCCAAATACTTCTTCCGTTCATCCTCTGGAAACTTCTCAATGGCGTAGCGCAGCATGGTCCGGGGCATGTGCTTCGCATGTTGATCTAAAAACTCCTTTAAACCTTGCACATCTTTCTTGCCCATTTCTCGGAGCATCCAGCCAACGGCCTTGTGGATTAAGTCATGGGAATCTTCCAACAAAATCTTGGAGATCTTAATAGTCCAATCGAATTGATTCTGACGGATAAAGTACCAGGTGGATACAATCGCGATACGCCTGTGCCACATCACCTCAGATTTTGCCAAAGATAGTAGAATATCCTTATTGGAATTCAATAAATGTGCCCCCATAATCAAATGAGCAGAGGCATCCACCAGGTTCCAATTATTCACCTGATCCAAGTTCTTTAAATAGAATTGATAGAGGGTTTCTTTTTCTGCCACATTTCCACGTGTATACTGATTCACTAAAATCACCAAAGCTAGAAATCGTTCCTCGTTGATACCCGACTGCAGCAATAGATGAAGCTCTTCTGTAGGTAGGTTCTTAAATTGATTAGCAACCTCTCGTAACGTGGGTACACTTATCCCAATGAAGGTATCATGGGCGGCATACTCCCCTGGAGCAGTCTTATAAAAAATCGCTTTTGCGACAGATGATCGTTTTGCAAGTTTTGGTAGAATAGAGTTTATATGTTTATACGTGTTCATTTGTATTCCCCTTAGATCCTGTATTATAAGCACCACACTCATGAAGAAGCAGCCATGTTTTACGACCTATGCCACCCCCATAGCCCCCAGCCTTTCCATTGGTATTAATGACTCGGTGACAGGGGATTACAATAGCCAGTAGGTTAGAGGCGTTTGCATTTGCAACGGCCCTGACAGCAGCTGGCCTTCCAATTGCTGCGGCTATGTCAGCATAAGACTTGGTTTCCCCAAAGGGAATTTTTCTGAGCTCTTTCCATACTTGCTGTTGAAAGGGGGTCCCAAAAAAGAATAAAGGCGTTTTAAATTCTTGTAATGTCCCTTCAAAATATTGTTTTAACTCTTTTTCAATAGAACGAATAGAGGCTGTTGTCCCGGGAATAATAGCTGCTTTTGTTCTGCATTTTAGACGCTCAATGTCGTACTCCAATCCTCTGTAATTTACGAATTCTAAAAGATAAAGTCTTGTTTCATCGGCAATAGCCATCATTTCGCCAAGAGGGGTTTCTATCTGGGATGTCCTTAGTATAGGAGGAGATGGATTCAATAAAATATTTTCAGGAGATATCATTCTTACCTTGCCTCATTAAAAGTATATTTGGAGAGACCATTATAGCTTTTTTATAAGAAAGCGCGACCGAAATTCAGGCATTGATTTTAATAGGCAAAATGTTGCCATGGCGACATTTATGGTTTTTCTTGAAGTAGGATGGCCTGTCTTCCTACGCTAAAGCTTCGGAAGATAAACTACCCGACCTGTCTGCCGTAGCTTTTTGAGCGAAGGTAGAAGCTCGAAGAGCGTCTCGCCACGGCATAGCCGCAGGCGTAGCCGGGAGGGTGGTGCCGAAGAGGTGAATCGAACACCCGACCTACTGATTACGAATCAGTTGCTCTACCAGCTGAGCTACTTCGGCTGAGGAGGGAAGTGGGGAAGGGTGGTGCGATTCCATTTTACCACCATCCCGACGAAAGTCGGGATCCAAGAGAGTGAATAGTATTCAATGCCTTTCCCCTTCCCTCGCTTTATGGATCCCGACTTTCGTCGGGATGGTCCAAAAGGGTTAGAAACTATATCCCCAGTCCTTCAAAGCGCTTCTTGAATTTGGCCAATTGTCCACCAGCATCGGATAGACGATGCACCCCTGTCCACGCGGGATGGGTCTTTGGATCAATTTCCAGCTTCATAACTGCCCCTGGTTTGCCCCAAGTGGTGCGTGTTTCAAATTTTGTGCCATCCGTCATAACAACTGTAATTGTATGATAGTCTGGGTGTATACCTTTTTTCATAATTTTACCTTTATTCTGATATTGGTTCTATATCTTGGAAGTCTGCCTCGTGATCAACAGCCTCTCCCTCGTCCTTGGCCGCAAACCGACGCTTTGATTTGCCCTTTTTCTTGAATTCATCGCCAGGATAGTCGATTTCCTTTTCTTCCTTTTTGTATTTCTCAGGATTTTTCATTTTATCCAGCTGTAAGCTTGCTTCAACTTCCGTAGGCGCTACGCTGAGAGTTACATTGATTTCAACCTCAGGATGCAACTGCAGTCCAACAACGGCAATACCCAACTGCTTGATGGGTTCCTTCAATTTGATATGGTTGTGATCTGTTGTAATACTAAATTTGCTGGACAGCTCCTTCGCAATATCGCGGGTGGAAACAGATCCGTACAAATGACCGCTCTCGCTGGCCTGACGTACGATCAATAGTTCCAAAGTTCCCAATTTAGTTGCTTCTTCTTGGGCCTTGGTTTTTAGCTTGAGGTTTTCAGCCTCGAGAACCGCACGCTTTTCCTCAAAATACTTGATGTTGGCCGGTGTTGCCCGAAGGGCCATGCCTTGTGGCAACAAGAAATTGCGGCCATATCCTGGCTTGACAGTAACCACCGCCCCCATGGACCCTAATTTTTCTACACGTCGTAGTAAAACTAATTTCATTTTAAACTCCTTTACGCTTAGATAACTGAAACTTAGTTCAAATCATCAAGCTTAATAACGATACAACTTTATTGTACAACATATGGCATCAATGCCAAAAACCGAGCACGCTTGATGGCAATTGCCAATTCACGTTGCTTCTTGGCGCTGACAAACGTAATACGCCGAGGCATAATGCGACCGCGCTCGGTAATATACTTGGAAAGTAACCGCACATCCTTGTAATCAATCTTTGGAGCATTCTTGCCAGCAAAGGGACAGGTGCGGCGAGGACGGTAAAAAGGCCTCACAGCCAATTTATTTGGATCCTTTTGATCGTCTTCCATGCCTGAGTTGTGCCGAGTGTTTTCTGGTCTTGGTTTTTTGTATTCTCTCATTTTATTTTCTCCGTACTTTATACAGCGTCTGCAAAGGGTTCATTTGAGGTTTCTCTAGGTTCGTCATATTCGCGAACCTTACGTAATACAGCCGTAGGTCCCTCTTCGAATTTGTCCACCCGCACAACGAAACTGCGCATTAAGTCCTCATTAATACCCATTTGACGTTCCATTTCATGAACAGCAGCACCAGATGCATCGATATTCATAAAAACATAATGGCCACGGGAGTTTTTCTTGATGGGATAAGCAAGCTTGCGCAAACCCCAGTATTCTGTGTTTGCAACCTGACCACCGTTTTCCTTGATCACGTTGATATAGGTATCACGCAGTTGTTCAACTTGAGATTCAGTCAAATCTTGACGTGCAATAAAAATAGCTTCGTAGAGTGCCAAATTAGTTCTCCTTTTGGATGTTGCAGCTTAATATACTCCTCGCCTTTCAAACTGTAGATTGTTAAATCTCAGATACCTTCGTCGGGCATGTACTACAGTACATTATCCCTCCTCGGTTCTTCATTTAACTTCCTACACTTTGAAATCCAAAGAGTATAACAAAGGCCACTCGCCAACCCACCATAGGCCAGCAAGGAAATATAGGTTTAATGCCTGGAGGCAGGAAACCTAATGGACTTCTTCAAAAAAGTCATCAGGAACTATATACAGGATCAAAACAAAAACGCAAGAGATTTTTAACAGAAAGGTCCTCTTGCCAATCTTTTATGAATCAGATAAGACTTCAGAATTGGTTATGGATTTATATTAACGTAAAAGTTTACACATGCGTCTTATTCGCTCGGCCCTTTCTGTTGGTAGTTTTACCGTTCTTAGTCGTATTGCCGGATTTGCGCGTGAATGGCTACAGGCCCATTATTTGGGCGTTTCTGTCGTTAGTGATGCTATCGGGTATGCCATCAGCTTTCCCAGTTTCTTTCGTCGTATTTTTGCAGAGGGTGCCTTTAATGCCTCTTTCATTCCCTTATTTACGAGCACACTCACAAAAGATGGTCGGGATGCGGCAAGATCCTTTGCCCAAGATGCCCTGAGTTTGCTTGCAGGGGTTGTCTCCATTGTTGTTATTTTGGTCGAACTATTTATCCATATATTAATCCCGTTGTTTTTGCCTGGATTTAAGTCTGACCCAGAGAGATTGCAATTAACCATTGAATTCACCCGGATTACCTTTCCTTTTTTGTTGTTTATTTCCCTGACCGCCTTCTTTAGTGGCATGCTCAATTCCCTTGAGCGATTTGTGGCGGCAGCTTCTTCTCCTTTTGCGGGGAATTTGGCTATTATTGCCTCTCTGATTTTTCTAACGGATTTAGGGTCCAATCCGGGGAGTGCTTTATCGGTTGGTATTTTAGCTTGTGGGATGGTTCAATTTTTATGGGTCTTTATTCCCTCTCAAAGAAACGGCATTCCTGTCAGCCTAAAATGGCCAAGAATTACCCCCACCATGAAGGTTTTTCTAAAGCGTCTATTGCCTGCCGTCTTGGGTTCGGGGGTCGTTCAAATTAATTTATTGGTGGATATGGTTCTTTCCTCATTTTTACCACGGGGCGCATATTCCTCTTTAAAATACGCTGAACGGTTTAGTCAGCTTCCCCTCAGTGTCATTGGTACAGCGATTAGCACAGCGCTACTTCCCATGTTGGCAAAGGCTTTGCAGCAAGGGGATAAGGACAAGGCCATGTTTAATCAAAACCGGGCCATTGAATTTACGTTGCTGTTCATTATTCCTGCAACGGCTGGATTGTTATGCATGTCCTACCCTTTAATTGATATTTTCTATCAACATGGCCAATTCAAGGAAATCCATATAGAACCCGTAGCCAATACCTTAATATTACTTGCAACGGGGCTTCCAGCCTATGTATTAGTCAAAGTTTTTAGCACCAGCTTTTTTTCCAGGGGAGATACAACGACGCCCCTCGTCATCGCTATGGCAAGCGTTTTGGTGAACTTCCTTTTAAATTTGGCCTTAATTTGGGATCTTCATCAGTTGGGGCTTGCCATTTCCATTTCTTTAGCGGCTTGGTTTAATGCGGGTTGTTTGGCGTTCTTTCTAAAGAGAGCTGATTTATTAATTTTGGATAAGGAGGCGAAGAAATTCATTCTTAGAATTCTAGTGGTCTTTATTGTCCTGTGCGGAACCCTTTATTATGGAACCCCAATTGTCCTAGAGTCCCTGAAAACATTCATTCCTTGGTCTTGGATGAATTTAATTTTAACAACCTTATTGGGGGCTGGGGCTTATTTGATTATAGGGTTTTGCTTCAAAGCGTTTTCAAGGAAAAAATTAATGGGCTTTATCTCAAGTGGGGAATAAATAGAAAAAGACTTGATGGATTTACCACCTTCCGTTTATAAAGAGTAACTACATAATTTATAGGAGTTAAAATATGCATCCCTATCGCACACATACTTGCGGAGAACTAACAGTCAGTAACGCCGGAGAAATCATTCGGCTTTCAGGATGGGTTCATCGGAAAAGAAACCACGGCAATCTATTGTTCATTGATGTGAGAGATCATTATGGCATGACCCAATGTGTTATAGAATGCTCTAATCCCTTGTTTCAAGTTGTGGAAGAAATAAAATTAGAGAGCGTTATTATTGTGACGGGCAAGGTTTCTTTGCGATCTAAAGAAACGATTAATGAGAATCTTTCAACAGGTCATATTGAAATTCAAGTGGCTGGACTTCATGTAGAGTCAGCCTGCGATTCATTGCCATTGCAAGTAAATAGTAATGCAGAGTTTCCCGAGGAAACTAGATTAAAGTATCGCTTTCTTGATCTGAGACGCGAGAAGATGCATCAAAATATTATTCTTAGAAATTCTATTATCTCTAGTATACGTCAAAGAATGATTGCCCAAGGGTTTTTAGAATTTCAAACGCCGATTTTGACCGCAAGCTCCCCGGAGGGCGCGCGGGATTATTTAGTTCCTAGTCGCGTACATGCAGGGCGTTTTTATGCCCTTCCTCAAGCCCCTCAACAGTTTAAGCAGTTGTTGATGATATCTGGATTTGATCGGTATTTTCAGATTGCTCCTTGCTTTAGAGACGAGGATGCGCGCGCAGATCGTTCTCCTGGGGAATTTTATCAGCTTGATTTCGAAATGTCCTTTGTGACCCAGGACGATGTTTTTGCCGCCATTGAACCTGTTCTCCATGGGTTGTTTACAGAATTTGCCAGGGGGAGAAAAGTATCCCCGTATCCTTTCAAGCGGATATCTTATGATGATTCAATGTTGATGTATGGATCTGACAAGCCAGATCTTCGTAATCCTTTGACGATCAAAGATGTGACCCATGTTTTTGAAAATTCTGATTTTTCTGTTTTTGCGAAAGCTGTAGATAAAGGACAGGTGGTACGTGCAATTCATGCGCCCCAAGTATCAAGTCAACCTCGTAGTTTTTTTGAAAAGCTGAATTCATGGGCAGTACAGGAGGGAGCTCCTGGACTTGGCTACATCGTATTCCAAGAAGGGGCTGCAAAAGGCCCCATTGCTAAATTCTTATCGGCTGATCGTCTAGCAATGCTGAAGGAAACAGCAGATGCCCAGGATGGAGATGCTCTTTTCTTTGTAGCTGAGAAAAAGGATAAGGCGGCAAAATTTGCGGGAGCTGTGCGCACTAAACTAGGGATTGAATTGGATTTAATTGAAAAAGATGTTTTCCAATTTTGTTGGGTAGTGGATTTCCCCATGTATGAATTAAATGAGGAAACAAACAAAATCGAATTTTCCCATAATCCATTTTCTATGCCACAGGGGGGATTAGGGGCTCTTAAAGGGGAGGATCCCTTGACCATTAAGGCCTATCAATATGATATCGTTTGTAATGGGGTTGAACTTTCCAGTGGAGCTATTCGAAATCATTTACCCGAAGTAATGTGCGCAGCTTTTGAAATTGCAGGATATGACAGAACTCAGGTTGAGGAAAAATTTGGGGGGATGTTGAATGCCTTGAGGTACGGAGCCCCTCCCCACGGAGGATGTGCCCCAGGAATTGACCGTATTGTGATGTTGCTGGCCGATGAACATAATTTACGGGAAATTATTGCCTTCCCAATGACCCAAAAGGCCGAGGATCTATTGATGCAAGCGCCTTCCACTGTTACTCCTGCTCAGTTAAGAGAATTGCATATTGCTCTTTTGCCGAAGGTGAAAAAAGCGGACTAACGTTTCTGTTTGTGTATATCCCTCTAAGGCCTTAGGGCTTAGGCGTTTTATCTTTATACTGACACTGATTGCGTACCAAACATCTGTAACATTCAGGCTTTCGAGCCTTACAGATATATCGTCCCAGTAAAATTAACCAATGGTGGGCATGGTGTTTAAATTCCTTAGGGATACGCTTTAATAGACCATGTTCAACTTCAAGGGGTGTTGCCCCAGGGGCAAGTCCCGTTCGATTGGAAACCCTGAAAATATGAGTATCTACGGCCATGGTATCCTGGCCAAATACCACATTTAAAACCACATTCGCGGTCTTGCGCCCCACTCCTGGAAGAGACTCTAAATCCTCACGGGTATTGGGGACTTGGGAATTAAAATGATCAATTAACCGCTGACTTAGCATCATAATGTGCTTTGCCTTGGTTTGATAAAGACCGATGGTTTTAATGGATTCTTTTAACTTAGCTTCGCCCATCCGAATCACATCTTCTGGCATCGAGATTTTTTGAAAGAGCGTCGCCGTTGCCTTATTCACCCCCGCATCTGTGGCCTGGGCCGACAGAACAACCGCCAGCAATAACGTAAAAGGATTCGTATACTGTAACTCAGTTTTGGGATCAGGATTATCTGCCCGTAGGATCTCAAAAAACTGTTGGATTTGTTGGGGTGTCATTGTTAAACCATTTTAATACTGTAAATTACGTCAGGTCTTTAATCTCATCTTTAGTCAGTTTTGTAATTTTGAGGATTGCATCAAGAGGTATTTCCTCTGACAACATTTCACGAGCGGTTTCTTTCTTTCCTTCCAAAATTCCCTCCGCTTTTCCCTCA